>JALTAS010000227.1 GCA_027058925.1 Persephonella sp. | reverse complement strand
GTTAAGGTATTCTATAAATGTAACTCGGTGTCGCGATCTATAAATTAATCTTATCATCCGGACAAATATCATAAGTAGAGTTTCCATTTTCCTAATGTTTTCTTTCTTCCAAATAAAGTTAATTTTCATAATCCCAGTGAATATAAGGCATTAAATCGTATTCTTCCAATACATCCTGAATTACTGAGTTTATCTTTTTATGGAGTTCATGGGTTCTTTTTGCGAAAACATAAACAGTTAGCCCAATATCAGCACCTTCAAGGGCTTCGCCAAAATCAACCTTTACTGGCAGCTTTGCATTATCTATTTCTTTTTGAATTTCGTTTATAACATCTACCAAATAAACTTTTTTTGTTTCTGTTTTAATCATTTTCTACAACCTCAAAAAGTTTTTTCACAAGTTTAATATATGTTTCTACATCTTCTTTTTCTATACTTTCTGTTCCATAATCAGCAATTCTTCTCAATTCATAAAAATCTTTCAGCAACTCTCTATATTCTTTTTCTATTTCTATGTCTTTATCATAGATTTTCTTTAAGAAACATTTAACAATTCCTTTGTGTTCCCATCTGCCTTTTGGTGCTTTCCCACATTCAGCAACCATTAAAGAATAAGCACAGTAGTATAGCCTTGCTAAACTATCCCTGTAAAAGCCTTTTTCATATAAAATCTTTCCTGCTGAGTAGTGTTCTTTAGCTTTAAATGTCCAAGATTTCTTAGTCCTCATCTCTTTTTCTTGCTTGTTCATCTTCGCTTTCCTTTGAAATCTTATCTATAACCTCATTCAAATGCTGATTAATACTTCTGTATCTGTTATCTATAAGTCACTTTTTGTATTCCTTTAGCTTTTCTTTGCCAATCCTTATTGCCACCTGAACTTTCTTTCCCATTCGTTGACATTTTCTGATTTATTTTACAGCTTAATTATAATAGTCGTATTATCAATCAGACCATGGGGATGCATGGCTACGGCAAATAAAGTTTTAAAGCTATCTAACAGGAAAGGTAAAGTAGATTTTAGTCTTATAAAAGATGGTAAAGATATACCGTTAAGGAACAAACATCTAAGGCTTATTATTGAAAATTTCTTAAAAGATATAAGATTTGCATACCTTCAACTGTCAAAATACTTGCACATAGAACCAGCAAAAGGGGGATATTTTTCGATAAAAACTCAAAATTCCGAAGGTAAACTGGTCAACATAAGCACAGATAACATTTCAAACTTAATATCCAAGCTAATCCCGAGAGAAAACTTTAAATTAGATATAAATGGTGAGGAGATAGAATTTAAATATAAAAAAGACTCGGTTGCTGTTTCTGTAAACTATTTAGTGGCAAAGGATATAGTAAGCAATCTAAAGAAAGGAAAAACTATTGCCATAAAAAATCTGCAATATGTAAGCAGAATTAAAGCGACAAAGACAAATCCTTATGATAAAGCCTTTAAATCTGTGATAAAAGATTTCAGTATAAAGGAAGATGGAAAGAAAGCTATTGCGACAATAATTTTTTATCCATTTAAGGATTTACTTATCAAGGTAGAAGTAGAGCTAAAATTAAATAAAAGAAAGTTTTCAGAGATTAATTCTTACTACAATATACTGAAAAGGATAAAAGACCATACATATTTAGTCAAATACATAGGAATTGGATACAAACAAAGAGAAGGAGCCTTCCTTGTTATTTCCTATGAGTTTGAAACTCAGGATAAAAAGCCTTCTGGTAAAGCAATGGGAGTAGATTTAGGGCAGGCACATCTGGTTTATTATGCAATTCCAGATACAAAATCAAGGGGAGATGTAAGCGTTTCATATCAATGGGAAGATAAGATAAAAGGAATATGGAACAAGAAAAAGGCATTACAAAGAGCGTTAATGCAAATTAAAAGTCTGAAAAAAGAGGAAAACTCTGAAGATTTAGAAAAAGGATATAAAAAAGTCGTAAAAGAATTAAAAGCTATAAGGGATTACGAGAAAAACTTTATGGAAACATTAAATAAACAGGTTACAGCCAGCTTGGTAAAAATTGCGTTAAAAGAAGGAGTAAGCAAAATAGTTTTAGAGGATTTATCCTTTTCTCCAGAAGAGAAAAATGCACTAAAGTTTCCTAAATGGAACTATTACCAACTGCAAACAATGATTGAAAACAAAGCAAAAGAAGATGGAATACAGGTAGAAAAAATAAATCCTGCTTACACATCTCAAAGATGTCCTAAATGTGAATTTGTGGCATTTATTAAAGATATGGTAAGATCTAAAAGGGATACTTTTATCTGCCCAAGATGTGGTTTTAAAGCTGATGCAGACTATACTGCGGCTTTAAACATTGCCACTGATAACATAGAGGAAAAAATCAAAAGTTATATAATCCAGGATATAGAGATATTGGAAGGTAGAAAGCTAAAGACAAGTGAGAAAAAATATAATACTCAAAGGCTTCAAAGATGGAGAATAAGCCTGTTAAAAAAATTGCTTATAGATTATCTGGCAATTAAAAACAATAAAGTATCTTTAAAAAAACTACTGAACAGGCTTGTCTCAAAAAATAAAGATGCTTATAATCTTCTTATAGAAGATTTACAGAAATTTAAAGGATACATGGCAAAAGAATAAGAACCAATAAAGTCTGTCGGTAATAGTCCGACAGGACACCTCTTCAGAGCCTAATTGGACTCTGGAAGGTGGCTTAGCTGGCGTTTATACCAGCTGGGGCTTAGACCCTCCCCACATAGTTCATAAATTGGGATATTAATTATAGTTCATGGGATATAAATTATATAAAAAATATAATTCTGTTTTGCTTGCATTCTAAACAGAAAATATATTTTTTGCAAGTTGGCTTTTTACAAAGATTAGCGAAGATATAACAGAAAATATAATTGCATTACTGAAGGTTTGATGCAAATCGATATCTTCAGCGAGGATTTGAAAAAATTTTTAAAATTTCGCTAACTCTTGAAATACACTCACTAAATTAAATTTTTTTACATACCCTAATTAACCAGTTTTATCTGAACTATGTGGGATATAAATACTAACTCCCTCGCCTCTACATTTGTTTTAACTTTCAGTTTTATCTGAACTATGTGGGATATAAATATAAGTTAAAAGGCAAAGAGGCTTATCAGGGAGAAAAGTTTTATCTGAACTATGTGGGATATAAATGTTTTAATTGAGTCCTGCAGGAATTCGCACGCCTGGTTTTATCTGAACTATGTGGGATATAAATATTTTACCTGCATCTTTTTTGCTGACCGGCTCAAGGTGTTTTATCTGAACTATGTGGGATATAAATGCAGGAAAGCCGTTGAAAACCCTGTCAATCTCAGGCGTTTTATCTGAACTATGTGGGATATAAATTAGGGACGACTATTGGTTGGAGGTTGCTTATAATAATTGTTTTATCTGAACTATGTGGGATATAAATCACTTCTCATATATTCAAATCTCTATCAAACTTAGACAGTTTTATCTGAACTATGTGGGATATAAATGAGGGTTGAAAAATCCAAACTTTCTGAATTTTCAATAACGTTTTATCTGAACTATGTGGGATATAAATTTTGAAATTTTTGAGGTGAAATAAATGCAAAACCTTAGTTTTATCTGAACTATGTGGGATATAAATAAAGTAGAGGGAGCAGGACAGGGCAATGTTGAGACAGTTTTATCTGAACTATGTGGGATATAAATTCAATAATAAGTATATCCTCAAGGTCAACCTTTCTGGTTTTATCTGAACTATGTGGGATATGAAGTTCTTGATTTCTTACTCTAATATCTGAACCTTTGCTCCTTCTTTTTCAATATCAAGGATTTTGTATTCGGCGTTGATCCCGTGTTTTAGGAAACCTTCCACCATAGCTTCGCCGATTTTTTCAAAATTACGATCTGCAAGTGCCAGAATTGTTGATCCTGCACCACTCAGACTTGCACCTAAAGCCCCTGATTTTAGGGCATTTGATACAACATCATCAAAACCGGGTATAAGCTTTTTTCTGTAAGGCTGATGAAACCTGTCTTCCATTGCAACCTTGAGAAGATCATACCTTCTGTTTAAAATAGCTGTCAGGAACAGGGAAGCCCTCTGGAGGTTAAACACTCCATCTTTTAGAGATATCTTGTCAGGAAGAACAGATCTTGCCTTTTCTGTTGAAAGCTCAAAATCAGGAATAACGACCACAGCCTTTATATCGTCTGGAAAATCTATCTTATGGTAGTAGGTTTTTCCATTATCTATTAGCGCTGTAATAAAACCCCCTTTCCATGCAGGAATAAGATTGTCAGGGTGAGGCTCAAATCTGTATGCTATCTCAAAAAAAAGATCATCTGTAAGCTCTGTTTTGCTGACTGTTGCGCTGATCAAAATAGCCGCAACAATGGCTGTTGCACTGCTTCCAAGGCCTCTTGCAACAGGAACATTTGTTATCTGTTTTACTTTTGCCCCGTGAAATGTTTTTCCCCTTCTTTCACAGGCGAATTTTAAAACCTGAACAAAAAGGTTTTTTTCTGGGTCTTTTAAGAATGGATTTTCAGGAACTGTCTCTATAACAACGCCATTATGTTCCTCAACCTCAAACTCGTTATACAGGCTCAAAGCAAGACCAAAAGTGTCAAATCCGGCTCCAAGATTTGCTGTTGTTGCAGGAACTAAGGCTTTAAGCTTTTTCATCTTTTATCCGCCGACAGGATGGGGTATTTTCCCTTCAAGTATCTCAACATACTCTTTTATTCCTTTCTCAAGGTTGTATTTTGGGACAAACCCAAGATCTTTCTTGATTTTTGACATGTCAGCCTGAGTAAACTCCTGATAAAAGTCATACGGACAGTCAAAATAATCAGGTTCAAGATCTTTTCCAAGATACCTGTTAAGCAGGGAAACGACCTCGTTGAATGATCTTGCTTCACCTGATCCTATGTTGTAAACGGTTGATTGTGGAGCTTCTTTTGCAAGGATTGTTGCATCTACAGCATCTTTCACGTAAACAAAGTCCCTTTTCTGTTCTCCCCATTTAAAAAGTCTCGGCCTTCTGTTTTTTTTGATCTGAAGATAGAGCTGGTAAATCATACTTGCAAACTTTCCTTTATGTGCCTCTCCGGGACCGTAAACATTGAAATATCTTACACCTACAACTTTAAGACCTGTCTTTTCAGAAAAATCTTTTGCTATATTGTCCATTATATACTTTGAAAATGCATACACATTTTCAGGAGATTTTTCCCTATTTTCTTTCAGAGGGACATGCTCTTTCACATTCCCATAAACAGATGCAGATGATGCGTACACTACAGTTGACTCGCTTTCTGCTGCAACCTCAAGTATGTTCTTAAACCCGTCAACATTCTTTCTCATCATAAGTTCTTGATCTGTAACTGTTGTATCTGTTATTGATGCAAGGTGGAATATTACTTCCGGCTGAAAGTCATCAATCTTAAAAAATACCTCATCTGTTGATACATCACATGCGAGAACTTCGCCTTTGAACTTTTTCAGATTTTTGAAGTTCGCACTTGAAAAATCGTCTAATATGAGAATTTTTGCCGATGGATATCTTTCCTGAAGCTCAAGGGCAAGGTTAGAACCTATAAATCCTGCCCCACCTGTTATAAGTATGCTGTTTATCTCTTTCACTATCTTTTACCCCTTTATAGTGGTTCTATATAAAAAAGTTCCTGTCCATATTCAACAGGCTGTCCATTCTCAACCAGAATTTTTACAACTTTCCCATTAACATCGCTTTCTATCTCATTCATTACTTTGAGGGCTTCTATTATACATAGAACCTGTCCCTTTGATACTGTATCCCCTTCTTCCACAAAAGGTGGTGCTCCAGGAGAAGGTGCCCTGTAAAATGTTCCAACAAGAGGTGATTTAATTACGTGGTATTTATGGCTTTCTTTACTTTCTACTTCTACTGTTGATGGTGCTTTTATCTCCTCTTTAACCTCAACTACTGGCTGTGGTGCTGGAGCTACAACCTCTTTTTTTGGTCCCACATACTGTTTTATCTTGATTCTGCCTTTTTCATTCTCAAACTCAACTTCTTCTATTTTTGTACCTTTTATCTTTTCAATAATTTCAAAGATAAGCTCTTTATCCATAACTAACCCCTTCACTCATTGACTCTTTCTATATATTTACCTGTCCTTGTGTCTATTTTTATTTTGTCTCCCTCATTTATAAATAAAGGAACCTGAATGGTTGCCCCTGTATCTATCTTTGCAGGTTTTAGGGTTGATGTTGCTGTGTCCCCTTTAAACCCCGGCTCTGTCTCAATAACCTCATAAACTGCAGATTTTGGAAGTTCTACCCCAATGGGCTGTCCTTTATCAAGGTATATAAAAACCTCCATTCCTTCTTTCAGGAATTTTGCCTCATCCCCCATAACAGATGATGGAACAGCTATCATATCCCCTGTATTCATATCAATAAACCAGTAGGAATCGCCATCAAAATATGAGTAAGACATCTGTCTCTGCTCAAAATCTGCAAGTTCTATTGAGTCTGAAGATTTGTATGTTATCTCAATAACATTTCCTGTTTTCATATTTTTTGCCTTAACCCTTACAAAAGCCTGACCTTTACCCGGTTTTACATGATCGTAATCAAGAACTCTGTAAGGCTCTCCATCATGAACGATAAACATATCCTTTTTTATCTGGTTAATCCCGATCTTAACTCCCATTGGAACCTCCTTTTTGATTTAGACTCATATAATTTTAGCATATAATTAGTTTTACAAAATTTAGGGGATTGCTTTGTTGAAAATAAAGGATCTTGGAGAGTTTGGGCTTATTGAAAGGCTTGTTTCAGTGCTGAATATAAAGGATAGATCTGTTTTTATTGGCTTCGGTGATGACTGTTCAGCTGTAGAGATTGGAGATCAGCTTTATCTTTTTACAGGGGATATACAGCTTGAAAGAAAACATTTTATAAAAGATAAAATGCCCCCTGAAGATCTTGGGTGGAAGCTTGTTTCTATAAATGTTAGTGATGTTGTTGCCTGTGGTGGATTGCCAAAATGGGGTTTTGTCTCTGTTGGATTTCCACCTGATACAGATTTTGAGTATGTGGAAAAAATATACGGAGGAATAAATGAAGCCCTTGATTTTTACAAAGCTGACATAATAGGAGGAAATACAACCTCATCAGATCAGGTTCTTCTTGATCTTTTTCTTGTAGGAAAAACAGAAAGATTTGTCAGCAGATCAG
>JALTAS010000226.1 GCA_027058925.1 Persephonella sp. | reverse complement strand
TACCAAAGCTGTTCATAACCCCTCTTCTAAAATAAAAGTCATTGTCTATGTATATAATACTTCCTTCCACACCTAACCGATAGAAAAGATCATTCTTATAATAAGAAAAATCTGTGTATGTTGATAGATATTCAGTGTTCCAGTTGAACCTACCTTCATACCTGTTTGTTCCATTGTATTTGTCTGCTTTCAATGAATAGCCTATACCTTTAGAATTGCTATCCTGTTTTTTCTGAATTTCCAGACCGTATAGATCTGTCTGTTTGTTGCTTTGATATTTCAGATACCCTGTGTGTGAACTGCCTAACGGCATGCTCATATAAAAAGAATAAACCTCATAAGCCGGTCCTGAACCTGATTTATTTTTGTTGTATGTGGCTGTAACCGATAGATTGCCCATAATTCTTTTTGAGTATGTAAGGTTTAAGTTTTTGTTGTCTGTGGCTTCATAATAATCTCTGTAAATGTATGATAGATTAAAGTTTCCAATGTAGTGTATAGGCAGTCCTATTCGTCCGGCGAACTGCTCTTTTATTCTTCCAAATGTGGATAAAGGCTGTAAAAAGTGGGAAGATCCCTTTTGGTACTGAAATGATAGGTTCAAAAATTTAAGACTTTTAGAGTAATCCATTCCATACATATATCCATTTTTGCTTTCATCACCGTCGTAAGATACGGCAAATTTTGGAGAAAATAAGCCTAATCTGTTCACAAAATCTGTTCCAAAGCCTACATAACCCTTATTATTTCCCTCAAAGTAAGAGGACACACCGGCTGTAAGGTTGTTTGTAAGACCCCTTCTGTAAAAACCGGTAAATATAAATTTTGAGTAATCAAAATCTTTTAGCAGGTAGTTTTCTCTCTGGAAACCTGCAGAAACGGAAAATTCATCAAGGTTTTCTTTAAGTAGTTTTGTACTTGTAATGTATGGAAATTCAACAATCTGCTCCCTTCCTAAAACATCTTTAATAATAACCCTTATTTTTCCTTCTGGTGATATTACAGGGATATCTTTTATCTCAAATGCCCCCGGCTTAATGTCCTTTGAAAAAACGGTGGCATTCTTTATAACTATATCGATAGTGGATGGAAGAGCGGTTGTACCTGCAAAATCAGGAAGAGGGTATGTGATTATGTCCGGCCTTAATGAAAAATCTTTAGAAATTTTTATACCACCTGTTCTCAGGTAGATGTTTGTAAATACATCATTTGCTGTTATATCTCCTATCTCAAACCTCAGTATGTCGTCTATATTTTCAATAGATAAGGTTGTATCCACCCTTCTAAAATACTGGTCTTCTTTAGATTTGAAGTAAATCACAGAGTTTTTAAAGATAGAACTGCCAAAAAATAGTTAAAATCAAGAAAACCTCTTAATGTTTCTATCAGAGAGTTTTTTGAGTACATCAGGTCGTAATCAACAAATAAACCTGAGCTTTTCACAGGCTTAAGCTCTTTTCTTTTTATAGACAGCTTTGTTGTTCCAAAATATTCAGAAGGTATAAATATCTCTGCAGTTAACAGGTAAGGATTAATCTCCTGTTTGGTTCCGCTTATACATGTGATGCATACGTATGTCTTTTTTCTAATTTTTACAAAGTGTTCTGGGGGAATTTTATTTAGGTCTACACCAACCTTTTTCAAAAGGTTAGCATTTAGATAAAGATTTTTTTTTGAGGTAGACTACATCTTCACCTATATGGATTTTATTTATTTTTATATCAAGTATCATGATCCTGTAATCTTTTTTGTTTTATTTTTTTTTTTTTTCCTTTTTTTGCATTATATTTTGTTTTTTATTGCTTTATTTT
>JALTAS010000225.1 GCA_027058925.1 Persephonella sp. | reverse complement strand
GTTTAAAATATTTTCCTTCAACAGACTCAAAACTGAATATAGGAAGAAAAACAACCATTATTATCAGTATTGCAAAGAATACAGGTCTTGTTATCTCTTTAACAGATAGTTTTATTATCTCAAGTTTAAACTCTTTATCTTTTATCCTGTCTTTGTTGTGGCTTAAGTGTCTGAATATGTTCTCAATAACGACAACTGTGGCGTCAGCAAAAAGTCCAAGACCTATAGCAAGCCCTCCAAGTGACATAAGATCTGCCGTCAATCCTAAGTTTTTCATTATTCCGAATGCTATCAATAGGGTAAAGGGAATAGAAAGGATAACCAGAACAGCCGCCCTTACATTCCACAGATATATCATCATTGCAATGGATACAAGGATAATTCCTTCAAGAAGTGCCTTTTCTATTGTTGAGAGTGCTTTGTCTGTCAGATATGACTGATCGTAGAGTATCTTTATCTTGACATCTTCAGGGAGAACTTCTCTGTTTATTCTGTCAATCTCTTTTTTCAGCTTTTTTATTAGCTCTTTAGTGTTTACATGAACCCTTTTTACTACTATGTTCCCCTGAACTTCTTTCCCATTGAGAGTAAAAGCTCCTCTTCTTTGAGGAACCTCCCCTTCTACAACATCTGCCACATCTTTTATTTTTATGACAGTTCCGTGCTGAACCTTTACAGGTATCTGTTTTATCTGGTTTATGTTTGTTATACTGGCAACGGCTCTTATGACAAGGTCACCTTCAGGTGTTTTTGTGTATCCTCCCCCTGCAAGACCTCCATTTTTTTCAAGTGTCTCAAAAATATCCCCTAAAGTTATGTTGTATTTCAGCAGTTTTTCAGGATACGGTTTTACAAGAAATGCCTTTTCTGGTCCCCACTGAACTATCTCCTCAACCCCGTCTATTGATTTCAGGATAGGTCTGATCAGCCATTCCTGAATAGCTTTCAGATCTGTGAGTGAGTATTCAGGATTATCTGTTGTTAAAGCGTATATCATAACGTTCCCAAGTCCAGATGAGTTTGGACCCATTATCGGAACTATACCTTCAGGCAGTTTACTTTGTGCTTCCGGAAGCTTTTCCATAACAAGCCTTCTATCAAAGTATATATCTGTCCCATCTTTGAAAAACAGAGCAACATAAGATAAACCGGGAATAGATATACTCCTTACCTTTTCAACATCTTTTATTCCAGACATAACAGTTTCTATCCTTTTTGTTATCAGAGCTTCAACTTCTTCAGCTGAGTATCCGGGAGCTTCCGTGTATATGTTTACCTGAATAGGAGTAGGATCAGGGAATGTGTCAACAGGAATGGTCTTGAAAGCGTAATATCCGTAACTGATTATTCCTATAAGGGCAAAAATAACAAGTAATCTATACTGAAGTATCCATCTAATCATGATTTCCTCCTTTAGTGTCCTTCAACTTCAGCAAGAAATCTGCTTTTGAGGAAAGATACACCTTCTGTGATTATCTGATCACCCTCGTGAACACCGTCAATGACCCTGTAGTGACCGTCAACCTTTTCTCCTAATATTACTTCAATAGGAGAAACATGATCCCCTTCCTTTTTGAAAACAAAATATTTGTCATCTTTTATAACAACGGCTTTTTCTGGTATAAAAACACCTTTCACACTTTTTTTCTTAATCAAAACATCAACAAACATGTTAGGTTTGAGTGTATCGTTTGAGTTGTCTCCAATTATCCTTACATCATTTCTCTTGGTTTCAGGATCAACTTTATGGCTTATAAAATCAATGATACCCTTTGTTTTTCCAAGGGGGGATATAATGATTACTGTTTTTCCTTTCTGGAAAAATTTGGTTTCTGCAACAGGAACCATAGCAACAACCCACAGTTTTTCATGGGAATGTATCCTGAATATCTGTCTGGACAGGTCAACGCTGTCTCCTAATATCACATTCTGTTTTGTCACATAACCGTCTATATGGGATTTTAAAACAAGGTATATGTCCTGAATTTCGCCGTATGCTTTCAAAGATTCTTCCATCGCCTGAAGTTCCCCAACAGCGTTTTCGTAATTTATTTTTGCCTCAAAATACCTTCCGTAAGGTATAACCTCTGACTCAAAGAGCTGTTTTTCCCTTTCATAAACGGCTTTCAGGTTTTTTACTTTTACTTTCATCATCTTTATCTGGGCTATCAGCCTTTTTATCTCTGGAGAGTATATAAGGGCAACTTTTTGACCTTTTTTTACAGGGTCACCTTCTTTTACGAAAAGCTTTTTGATTATTCCATCAACAGGTGAGTAAATGGCTTCTGATAGCGTGAGATCATCTTTTACTACAGCAGGGTATCTTTTCTTTATTGAAACCTCTTTCTGTGAAACCTTTTCCCATTTTATATGTAGTTTTTCTATAATGTCGGGAGTTAATTCAAACTCTGTTTCCCCTTCATGACCATGTCCGTGACCGCCTCCTGCAAGCACATTTATTGATATCAGTAAAAACAAAATTACAACCATTTTTAAAGATCTCATCTCAGTCCTCCTATTTTGATGTATTTACCGTAAGTCTGGTGGATCTGCTTTAGGGTATTTGCTCTGTAAATTAGAGCCTGAATAAACTGTTTTCTCAGATCAGAAAGTTCAAAGAGTGTTATCTCTTTTAGCTTAAAGCTTTTTTCTCCAAGCTTTAAAGCGTTGGATACAGACGGGATTATCTGCTGATCTATCTGCTGTATCTGTTTTATCAGTACAGAGTATTTTTCTTTCAGGCTGTTCAGCTTTGATCTGAAGTATATTTTTTTCTGTTTCAGCAAGTTTATATAGCTTTTTTTCTTGTATATAAGTTTTATTATTTCCCCCTGGTTTCTGTAAAAAACCGGGATTGATGCTTTTATACCTATGCCAAACTCATATTTTCCCAGATCAACCTCATCTTCTGAAGCAGCAAACTCAATACTTACCTGTGGTTTTGCAAGGGCTTTTTGCAGATCTATTCCTTTTTCTGCAGTTTCTATTAATTTTTTCAGATAGCTGATCTGTGGGATCTGATCTATGTCTATATCTATCGGGTCTTTTACAGCAGACAGGTCTCCTTCAACATCTTTTATCTCAAAGCCTGCCAGAGATGACAGATTTTTCAGGCTGATGTTGTACTCTGTTTCTGCCTGTTTCAGCTCAATCTGTGCAACCTTCAGATCTTTTTCAGCCCTGAAAAGGTTCAGCTTAGTTTCCTCTCCTAACTTGTAAGATTTTTCAACAAACCGGTAGATGTCTTTTGTTATGCTGTACTCAATCTGTTTGATCTTCATTACCTCTTTTTTGAAAAGCGCTGTATAAAATGCAGTATAAAGCTCAGATATAAACTTTCTTTTTTCTGTTTCAAACATATACTGATAAGCCGATCTTTTTGTCAGTGCCTTCTCAATGGCCTTTTTCCTTGTCCCCCACAGCTTTAGAGGCTGTTCAACAGAAAACTCCGTAAGTACTATACCGCTTTCATCTGACTGACTGTAAAGCCTCCCGAACATAAGGGAAGCTTCAGGGTTTGGAAGGGATTTTGCAGACTCAATATCACCCTCCACCTCTTTTATCTGGTTCTCAACGGCTTTCAGATATGGGCTTTTTTGCAGGGCTTCACTGAGAACCTGATCAAATGTTTCCCCATAGCTTAAAGAAAACACAAACAAAAACAGGATCAAATACCTGTAAATCATAATTTCCTCCTGAGTTTTATTGAAAAAAGACAGAATAGGGGTGTGAAAATTCTTAGGATAGTGATTTAGGCGGTTTAAAAATCTCTGAAATATATGGATCTAAAGATATGTTTTCATAGGTGAAAGAGTAAACTTCCTGAAAATTTTTGTTTATAGGAATATATATAAAAGGTTTTATGTAAGGCATATGAAGGTTTTCATGAATTTCACAGTAGCCATCATTTATTTTGTACGCTGTCTCAACATGTTTCATACATGGATCAACTTTAAAGAATATAAAATCATGTGTTACCTGAAAAAATATACCTATTAATAAAAGCAAAAAGATAGCTTTTTTCATTTTCATAACAAAAAGTATTATAACCGAATAATTATGGCTTGTTTTATGACATAGATTTTATATGGACATAATCTGCCCATTGATTATCTTTATAGATATATAACAAAAAAAGAAGGTGGAAATTGGAGTTTATAAAGGAAGCGGGGGTTCTTTTTGAGATTGGTCTTATTCTTGTTGTTGGTTATCTGTTTGGAAATATAGCAAATCTGTTTAAACTTCCAAGAGTCAGCGGTTATATAGTTGCCGGGATCGTTATGAGTCCCTACATGATCGGGATAATTGATCAGGAGTTCTTAGACAAATCAAATGTAATAACACACGCAAGTTTATCAATAATTACTTTTCTGATAGGTTCAAGTCTTGCCTGGGAGAAAGTAAAATCTCTTGGAAAAACTATCGCTTATATAACGCTTGGTGAAGCAGAGATAGCCTTTTTGTTTGTTATTATTACCATGGCTGTTTATCTCTTGATCTTTCAGGATATTGATATAAAAATGCTTATTGCCCTTGCTTTTGTTTTTGGTGCACTGGCATCCCCCACAGATCCAACTGCAACCCTTGCTGTTATACATGAGTTCAGAGCAAAAGGCGTTCTTACAACTACTGTTCTTGGTGTTGCCGCCCTTGATGATGCAACAGGTATTATAAACTTTGTGCTTGGATATTCTGTGGCAACCTCTATTGTTAGTGGAAATGATATAAAGATAGTTGGGATTTTGAAGGATATTTTTATTCAGATAGGTGGGGCTGTATTTCTTGGCATTTTAATGGGATATCTTATGCATTTTCTTGGAAGATTTGCTGAGGAAAGAAAAGAGGTTGTTACAGTTACAGTGGGGATACTTTTTCTTACATTTTCTATTGCCCATGCTGTTGGGATAGATGAGCTTTTGTCAACCATGACAACAGGGATAACCCTTGTTAATATAGATAAAGAAAATGAGAAGTTCAAAGGACCCCTTGAGAATTATATAGAAGATGTTATATTTACAGCATTTTTTGTTGTTGGTTCTGCATTCTTGAACCTTAAAGTTCTTGCCCATTACTTTCCTATGGTTTTTGTTTATGTTCTGTCTCGATTTGCAGGTAAATTTACAGGTGTTTATATTGGCGGACACTTATCTAATGCACCTGAAAAGGTGAAAAAATACCTTGCTTTTTCACTTTTTCCACAGGGTGGAATCGTTATAGGTCTTGCACTTCTTGCATACCAGAACCCTGAATTCAGAGATATAGGTGTTATCCTTGTTAATATAGTTATTGGTGCAACGGCACTTCATGAATTTTTAGGTCCTGTTTTTTCTGAACTGGCACTGAAAAAAGCAGGGGAGATACAGAAAAAGGTATGAATGGGTTGGATTTGGTTTTAAGCTTTTTAACAGGTTTTTTGTCAGGTATTGGGTATTTTCATCATCTTTTGATAAGTTCCCAGAAAGCTATAATAAAGAGAAAAAACAGCACAGGATTTATCTTCAGATTTATTCCTTTTTCCATTATTGCTTTATCTGTTGCTGTTGTTTTCAGAGAGGGTATTATCCTTTTTCTGATAGGATTTTACATATCAAGGTTGACATACACAAACTTCGTACTAAGGTATAGATAAGATGGGTGTCGAAAAAGTTTTTACAAAAGAGCTTATTGATCTTGGTTATCTGCAGATAGGAAGTTTGAAACTGCATCTTGTGATAACAGATGTTGTTGTAACAACATGGGTTGCTATGGGAGTTATTATTTTTCTTTCTTATTTTCTTACAAGGAAACTTTCTGTAGAAAATCCATCATTAAGACAGATAATAGTTGAGACCGTTATAATCGCAATGGCAAAACAGATAAGAGATTTTTCCCAGACTCCTGTTTTCCCATTTTTCTCTCTTATAGCAACAATGTGGATATTTGTTGCTTTTTCAAACCTTATAGGAATGGTTCCACCTTTCCACACCCCTACAGGAAATCTGTCTGCTGTGGCAGGTCTTTCCACAATAACATTTTTTTCTATTTATTATTACGGCGTTAAATTCCACGGTATAGGTTATTTTAAAAAGTTCTTCCAGCCTAACATTATCCTTTTTCCTCTTAATGTTATAGGTGAGTTTGGAAGAATAGTTTCTCTAACATTCAGGCTTTTTGGAAATATGTTAGGCTGGGATCTTATAATAGCTATGCTTGTTCTTCTGACAGGTATTCTTGTTCCTGTTCCTATGATGCTTTTTAATGTTGTTGGTGATCTTATTCAGGCTTACCTTTTTGGAGTTTTGACCCTTGCGTACATCGTTGCAGGTTTGAAAGTGGAAGAGATTGATAAAAAACTTTCAGGAATAAAAGAAGACTGGTATGAAATATAAAAGGAGGTTGTTAAAGTGGATGCGTTAACAATAGTTGCAGCTGTTTCAATATTTACAGCAGGTTTTACAATAGCGATAGGTGGGATTATGCCTTCAAGAGGAGAAGGTGAAGCTCTCACAAAGGCTATAGAATCTGTAGCAAGACAGCCTGAACAGGCAAACACAATAATAAGACTTTTCTTTATAGGTGCTGCTGTTGTTGAGTCTGTTGCTATATACTCCCTTGTTATAGCATTGATAATACTGTTTGCAAACCCGTTTATACATCTTTTTACAAAGTAGGATGAAAGATGAAGTTTGATATTCTTACCTACATTTTTGAGATAATTAACTTTTTTGTTCTTCTCTGGATACTGAAAAAACTGCTGTACAACCCTGTTATCTCTGTTCTGCAAAAAAGGAAGGATTACATAAGCCAGAGGATAAGGGAGGCTGAGGAAGCCCAGTCAAAGGTCAACAGGCTGAAAGAGGAGTATCAGCAGCTTCTTAAACAGATAGAAGAGGTAAGAAAGACAAAAATGGCAGAGATAACAAAAGAGGTTCAGCAGGAAAAAGAAAGGTTGTATCAGCAGATGAAAAAGGAGCTTGATGCCCAGAGGCAGAAATTCCTTGACACCCTTGAGATGGAGAAAAAAGAGACAGAGCTCTCCCCCATCGATGAAACACTCCTTAAAAAGATAAAAATAGCTTCTCAGAGTGAAACACCAATAGAAAAACTTGCAACACTCTCCCTTGTTTATGTCGATCCACACTTAAAACGAGCAGCAAAGGTACTACCAGCTTTAAAACACTACTCAAAAAATGTATGCCATGTCACTGATGTCATAGAAAAACTTGATACACTACAATTGGAAGAGCAGCATATAC
>JALTAS010000224.1 GCA_027058925.1 Persephonella sp. | reverse complement strand
AAATGAAGACACAGAAAACCTGAGGAGAGAGCTTATTGAGGACTTTAATACTGTATCAATAAAATTCTTGAAAGATATTCCAGAGGAACGGAAATTTATAGATGAGGATTTTTTGAGGCTTGAGGTATGAATGAAAAAAAGGCTGTTGCCCTCAGATACAAAAAAGGGGAGGATAAAGCTCCTAAGGTTGTAGCAAAGGGAAAAGGAGAGATAGGTAAAAGAATAATCCAGATAGCTAAGGAAAACAACATACCAGTAAAAGAAGACCCTGTTCTTGTTGAGGCATTATCACAGATAGAGATAAATCAGGAGATACCACCACAGCTTTACAGAGCCGTTGCAAAAATACTGGTTTTTATCTACCGGAAAACAAAACAGCTTGAAAATGAATAAAAGGAAACAATATTAAAGGTTAAGGAGGGGTGAGAATGGCTGTACAGATAAGAGAGCCAGCTGTCAGTGATATGTTCTATCCTGCCGATCCTGTAGTTCTAAAGGATATGTTAGACAGATTTCTTGATCAGGCTGTTTTGTACCCCTATAAACCGGAAGCTGTTGCCTCTCCCCACGCAGGATACATATATTCTGGTCCTGTAGCTGCCTACAGCTACAAGCAGTTTCTAAACCTTGAGAAAAAACATTATACTGTCCTTCTTATAGGACCTTCCCATTATGTTCCTTTTGAGGGGATATCATTTGGATATTATGACTACTGGCTTACACCTTTAGGTGAGGTCAAGGTGAATAAAAGGGAGATAGAAAGGTTTGTTTTAGAAAATAAAGATCTTCCTATTACCTTAAACACAATTCCACACCTTAAAGAACACTCCCTTGAGGTTCAGATCCCTTTCCTCCAGGTTGTTTTAGATAATTTTTCTATAGTCCCTGTTGTTTATGGACAGGTCTCTTACGACATTGTGGAAAGAGTGATAGATGGTATAAAAAATGATAGAGATGATGTTGTTGTGGTAATAAGCACAGATCTGAGCCATTACTATCCTGACAGTACAGCAAAAAAAATAGATTCAAACTGTAATAACGCTGTTGAAAGCCTTGACATATCTTATCTTGAAAAATGTGAGGCCTGCGGGAAAACAGGACTTGCTGCAGTTATTGATTATGCAAGGCTAAAAGGCTGGAAAGGCAAAGTTCTTGACTACAGAACATCAGGGGATACATCAGGGGATAGATCTGCAGTTGTGGGATACGGAAGTTATATCTTCTATAGGGATACATAAATGGAGGATATTATTCTCTCTCTTGATGAGGTATCAGAAGAAGAAGGAAAAGCACTTGTTGAGCTTGCAAGAAAAGCTATTGAGGAATATCTGAAAACTGGTCTTGAGATAGACCTGAAAGAAATACCATACAAAACATGGAAAAAAAAGGGAGCATCATTTGTTACACTGGAAGTATCACCAACCCACCAGCTGAGAGGCTGTATTGGATCTATACTCCCCCATAGACCCCTTTATAAAGATGTAATACATAACGCTATAGCAGCTGCAACCTCTGATCCAAGATTTTTGCCTTTAAGACCTGAAGAGTTATCAAACATAAAAGTAAAGGTTTCTATTTTGTCTTATCCTCAGCCTTTACAATTTTCAGACCCTTATGACCTTCTCCGAAAACTCCAGCCATTTAAAGATGGCGTAATACTTAAATATGGAAACCATCAGGCAACATTTTTACCAGAGGTCTGGGAGCAAATCCCTGACAAGACCCAGTTTTTATCTCATTTATGCATGAAGGCAGGACTACCTTCCGACTGCTGGCTGACATACCCTGTTGAGATATATATCTACCACACAAAAACATTTAGCGAGTGAAAAAC
>JALTAS010000223.1 GCA_027058925.1 Persephonella sp. | reverse complement strand
GTATTATAATCTTGGTCTTCAGATATATGAAGAAGCATGCACAACAGGATGAAAGAATGAAAAAATACTACTCACAGGACAATAAAGATCAATCAGAATGAAAAAATTTTCTTAAGAACTTTTTCTTTTTTATTTATCCATGACAGCTTTCTTTCTATAATAATGGTAACTTTTTCAACCTTAGTATCAACAAAAAATTTTAACTCTTTCCATTTTCCTGGTTTTAAGCCAGATTCAGGGGTGAGCATGTAATCATCTTTGAAAATATTTTTTCCCTTAAAAATTCCTGAAAGAGTGATGTAATATTTAGGGCTTCCCTGCTGTGCTGTGGGAACCGTATGGGGAATTCCTATGTTTTTTATCCTTAGTAGAATACCGGTTTTATCTTTTATTATCTCTACCATGAAATCTTTTTCTTTTGCTTTCAAAGAAGGAAAAGAATGGTTGTGAAGATCTTTTTTTGAATGGAAGTAGGTAAATGGAAATTTCTGTACAAGCCTGTCTTTTTTTGAGGGCATATGGCAGTCCTGACAATTTTTGTCTGTTTCTGTTTTTTTCCAGTTTTTATATGTTTTTCGGTGACATCCTGCACATATTTTAGATGAGATGTAATCTGGATCGTAAGTTGAGTAATGGGGTGGAGAGAATACTTTGTAAGGTCCATGAATGGATTTTGTCTTTTCTCTGTAATGGCATGAAAAACAGTTAACTCCTTCCTTTCTTAACTTATCCCTTAGCTCGGGCTTTTCCTCTGGCTTAATCTCAAGGGGAGCATGGCAGGATAAACATTTAGTTTTTGTTCTGTTTTTTGTCTTTTTAATGAACTTTTCTGAAACCCATGCGACAGAATGTCTGGAGTTTTTCCACTGTTTGTAAATCTTTGTGTGGCATTCTGAACATCTTTCTGAAGGAGGACGATCCAGAATGTCCTCCTCTATAAAAATCTTTTCTATCTTTTCACACCCCAAGGGAAAAATTAGAAGAATTAAAAATATAATCCTTATCACTTAGCGCCAAACCTCTCTCTAAGTAGATAAAGCGTCTGATGGACATTATGACATTTTGAGCAGTTATTTTGGGAGAGCCACTTAAGCTGCTTGTTTATTTTCCCAAGCTCTCCGTTTACAATAGCTTCTCTAAGTGCGGTTATCCTTTTTTCTGTTTCTATCCCAAAGTATATTTTTTCTGAAAGTTTATCTGTATGACAGTCCCCACACATCTGGGTCATGCCCTTAAATCTTTTTATAAAATCAAAACCAGATTTTCTTGCTTTGTTCTTTTTTCCATCTATGAGATATATCCTCATCGTTTTCATATCATTTGTCATAGCTTTCATATAATCCTCAAGGGAATAATCAAGACCTGTAACTGGGTCTTCTATGCTTGTTCCTTTAAAATCTGGAGAGTGGAATTTTATTTTTGCAGATAATCTGTAGTTTTTATGACACTGGACGCAGGACTTTCCAACTCTCTGAACAGATTCCATTGATCCTAATCTATCCTTTGATTTAACCGATTTAATAAGTTTCTCCATGTCATCTTTTTTTAGGAATTTGTCCCATTTTTTAACCATTTTTCCTATCTTCAGATAGTTTTCCTGAAGCCTCTTTGCCCATTTTTCCGCATTGTTCCAGTCTTCTTCCCTTAAATTCGTAACAACACCTGTGATTGATGTTGAAAGAATATGCTTAATCTTCACAAACTCCGTCCTTTCAGATTTAGGTGGATAGTAGTTTGAAAGTTCATCCGGTAGATCTCTAAGTTTTATGTTTTTGCCGTAGGAAACAGAAAAAATAACTACTAAAAAAAGAAATGCAAGTAATCTCATGGCTAAACCC
>JALTAS010000222.1 GCA_027058925.1 Persephonella sp. | reverse complement strand
GAAAAATCCTGCTATGTATCTGATCATCCCATACGGATACTGTCAAGATAAGTTTTCAGTATGTAAACAGCTGAGACAGAATCAATCATCTTTTTTCTTTTTGACTTTTTTGTTGTTTCTCTGAGCTGTTTCTCTGCCAGTGTTGTGGTAAATCTTTCATCCACAAACTTAACATCAATACCAGGGATCTCCTGTTTCATCTTTTCAACAAACTTTCTTGTTATTTTTGCCTGTTCCCCTTCTTCTCCCTTTAATGTGAGAGGAAGACCGACAACAACAGTCTTTATATCGTATTTTTCTATTATCTGTTTTATCTTTTTGAAAACATCCCTGTCGTTCTCAATCGGAGGAAGAGGGTTTGCAGAAATCCCAAGGGGATCGCTGTAGGCGACCCCAATTCTTTTCAGTCCAACATCAAGGGCTAAAACTCTTTTTCCCATCAGGCTGTTTCACATTCCTCACATCTTGAGGATATTCCTGCAAGCTTATAAAGAGGGCAGAAGGAGATGATTGAGGTAAATATCAGAACAAAGCCTACAATCTGTGCAATCTCAAAAACTCCACCTTTTTCAATACCGAGCCATATAAATATGACTCCAATAAGAACCCTCACCACTGCGTCCCAAAAACCCATCATTTTTTAGTCCTCCTTTTTATTTAAACTGTTAGCTCTGCTTTTGTGCCCATGACCTCTTCAGGGTGGGCTATCCTTCCTAAGACAGCAGAAGCTGCAGCAACAGCCGGTCCTGCAAGGAAAACCTCGCTGTTTGGATGTCCCATTCTTCCTGTGAAATTCCTGTTTGACGTTGACACGCACACCTCACCTTCAGCAAGGATACCCATGTGTCCCCCTAAACATGGTCCACATGTTGATGTACTTATGAGACATCCTGCATCTGCAAGTATCTCAAGAAGACCTTCATGGAGAGCCTGTTTGTAAGTTCTGTCTGATGCAGGTATAACTATGCATCTAACATCAGGGTGAACCTTTCTTCCCTTTAGTATCTGGGCTGCTATTCTCAGGTCTGTAATTCTTCCATTTGTACATGATCCAATAAAGACCTGATTTATAGGTTTTCCTGCAACCTCAGAGACAGGTTTAACATTTGAAGGGAGGTTTGGTGCAGCAACAACAGGTTCTATCTTTGATGCATCAAACTCATACTCACAGCAGTATTTCGCATCCTTGTCAGCCTTTATCATTCTGAGGGGTTTTTCTGTTTTATCTTTCAGCCATTCAAGAACTTTTTCGTCCGCTTCCATAATAGCATTTTTACCCCCTGCCTCAATGGCCATATTTGTAATAGTCAGCCTTTCTTCAACAGGAAGATCCTTTATGGCCTCTCCGTGATATTCCATAGCTCTGTAAAGGGCGCCGTCAACTCCTATCTCCCCGATAACTGTTAAAACAAAATCCTTTCCTCCTACCCATTTCTGCCTTTTTCCATAAAATGTAAACTTCATAGTTTCAGGCACTTTCAGCCATGTTTCTCCAGTGGCAAATATATAGGCGATATCTGTAGATCCAACACCTGTAGAAAAAGCCCCTAATGCCCCATAAGTACATGTATGGGAATCTGCACCCATCACAAGATCTCCGGGAGCTATAAACCCTTTTTCAGGTAGAATCGTGTGCATAACGCCGGAATCCTGACCTTCAAAATAATTTTTAATTCCCATTTTCCTTGCAAAATCTCTTGAGATCTTTATCTGCTGGGCAGATAAGATATCTTTTGGTGGGAAGAAATGATCCATAACAAGAGCTATCTTTTCAGGGTCGTGAACCCTATCTATTCCGTATTTTTCAAGCTGTTTTATAGCAAGCGGTGCTGTTATGTCGTTTGC
>JALTAS010000221.1 GCA_027058925.1 Persephonella sp. | reverse complement strand
AAACTCAGAACTTCCTCAAAAGCTTGAGTACAGCCTTAGGCTTGATGAAGATGTAATAAGATTTTTAAACTTTAAGATCAAGCCACCAAAAAAAGAGGAAGAAAAAAAGGAAGTTTCTGAGGCTGCTGAAAAAGAAGGAGAATAGATATGCTTAATAAGGTTTTTCTTATCGGAAGACTTACAAGGGATCCAGAGATAAGATTTCTTCCCAGTGGTTCTCAGGTAACAAGCTTCACAATAGCCGTAAACAGACCCTACAGGGTAAACAACGAATGGAAAGAGGAAACATACTTTTTTGATGTTGAAAGCTTTGGGATGCTTGCAGAGAGACTTGGAAAACAGCTGAATAAAGGAGCACAGATACTTATAGAGGGACAGCTGAGACAGGACAGATGGGAAACAGCTTCTGGTGAAAAAAGAACAAAAATTAAGGTTGTTGCAGACAAAGTAAACATAATCTCAGGGAAAACTCAGGAAAAGCCTGTAGAAAGGGAAGAAGAGCCTGATCTTGATATAACTACTGAACCTGAAGATTTTTCTTCAGATGAAGATGTACCATTTTAAAAAATTAAGGAGGTAAAAAAATTGGCTAATAAAAATCCTGCAGTCCAGAATAAACCGTTTTTTCAAAAAAGGAAAAAATACTGCAAGTTCTGCGCAGAAGGTAAAGAACCTTCTTACAAAGATGTTGACTACATCAGGCAGTTCATATCAGAAAGAGGGAAAATAATACCAAGAAGAATCTCAGGAACATGCGGAAAGCACCAGAGAAAACTGACTGTTGAAATCAAAAAAGCAAGACAGTTAGCACTTTTACCATACGTAATAATGTAGGAGGTTGAGGCAAGATGAAAGTTATTCTGGCAAAAGATGTTGAAGGCTGGGGAACAATCGGGGATATCATAGAGGTAAAAAGAGGTTTTGCGAGAAATTACCTTATCCCAAAAGGACTTGCTTACGAGGCTACAGACAGCAACATAAAAATGGTACAGGAAATCCTAAGACAAAAAGCAAGAAAGCTTGAAAGAGAAAAACAAAAAGCTGTTGAACTGGCAGAAAAATTAAAAGGACTTGAAATAGAGATAAAAAGATCTGTCGGAACAACAGGAAAGCTCTACGGTTCTGTAACAACAGCAGACATAGCAGAAGCTCTAAAAGAAAA
Source organism: Persephonella sp. (assembly GCA_027058925.1). GTDB lineage: Bacteria > Aquificota > Aquificia > Aquificales > Hydrogenothermaceae > Persephonella_A. Next base: position 6,200 of record JALTAS010000221.1, on the reverse strand, counting down.
AGGGATAGAGATTGATAGGAAAAAAATTATGCTCAGAAGCCCAATAAGAAACATTGGAACTTACAACATAACCATCAGACTCCACCCTGAAGTCAGCGAAGTTATAAAGGTTCATGTTACTCCTGAAAACATTGAATAAAAAAAGATCCGCCTCGGCGGGTCTTCCACATTATCAAAAGAAAAATTTAGCTTTCTGTGTTATTTTAATTTATCACCTTCCGAAAATATACCTGTTAGCAATGAAAATTTTAAGAAAGTTTATATATTTTCAATAAAAAATTAAACGGTGGTTTTATGGCAGAAGAATTTGATGTGGTTCTTCCCCATGACGATCAGACAGAAAGGGCAGTTTTAGGAGCTCTTTTCTTAGACCCTTCAGTGGCCGATGTTGTTCTTAACATCCTTAAGCCAGAAGATTTTTACAACCAGAAACACAGAATAATTTACCAGGCTATCCTGCAGATGATTGAAGAAGGAAAGGAGTTAGAGCCCATTGTTCTTATCAATCATCTTGACTCAAAAGGAAAGCTTGATATGGTAGGAGGCAGATCATACATAGCCCTGATAGGGAATGATGCCGCCCCTCCAAACATAATAGAAACCATAGCCCACCAGCTGAAAGAAAAAGCTATAGCAAGAAATCTCATTTTAGTTGCAAAAAACATTATTGAAAAATCAAAAAAATCAAGAGATATAAACCAGCTAATTGAGGAAGCAGAAACCCAGATATTCAAACTGAATGAAGACAGAGCTGTAACACATTATTATGAGATTAAAGATGTTATAAAAGAAACATTAAGAATAATAAATGAGCTTTCCAAAAAAGAAACCCTTATAACAGGAATCCCATCTGGATTTTACGATATAGACAGGCTGACAACAGGATTTCACCCTGGAGATCTTGTGATTATAGCAGCAAGACCTGCAATGGGAAAAACATCATTCGCACTTTCTATTCTCCACAATATCTCAGTTATAGAAAAAAGACCTGCAGCATTTTTCTCACTTGAGATGTCAAAAGAACAGATAGCAATGAGATTACTTTCTTTAGAAACAAGAATAAGACTGAAAGATATAAGATCAGGTTTTTTAGGTGAGGACAAATTAATAAAATTAACAGAAAAAGCTGCAGAGATCTCAAACTCCCCTCTTTTTATTGATGACACAGCCTCAATATCAATTCTTGATCTTAGAGCAAAAGCAAGAAGATTAAAAAGGGAAAAAGATATACAGCTTGTTGTTGTTGACTACCTTCAGCTTATGAGATCCCATAGAAGAACAGAAAACAGACAGCAGGAAGTTGCAGAGATATCAAGGGGATTAAAAGCACTTGCAAAAGAGCTGAACATCCCTGTTATATCCCTCGCTCAGCTGTCAAGACAGGCAGAAATGAGAGCAGATAAAAGACCACAGCTTGCAGATCTTAGAGAAAGCGGATGTCTAACAGGAGACACCCTTGTGATAGATGCAAATTCAGGAGAGCTCAAACCTATAAAAGAAATGGTAGGGAAGCAGTTTTATACGCTATCACTGAGTAAAGATTACAAAATAAAAAAATCATTTGTTTCAAAAGTGTTTTACTCCGGAAAGAAAAAGGTATTCCTGCTAAAAACAAAAACAGGAAGAGAAATTAAAGCTTCAGCAAACCACCCATTTCTTAAAATAGACGGATGGTACAGACTTGATCAGTTAAAAACTGGAGATAAAATAGCCGTTCCAAGATTTATAAATACAGGATCAGTAAACAAACTTACCGATGAGGAGATAATTCTTCTTGCTCATCTTATTGGAGATGGATGTATTCTGCCTAAACAACCGTACCATTACACATCATCAGACATGGAAAATATAAAAATAGTATCTGAAACCGCAAAAAAATTATTTGGAATAAATCCACGAATTGTAAAACAAAAGAACTGGTATCATCTTTACCTGCCGTCGCCTTACAAACTTTCAAGACATAAAAAACATCCTATAACTAAATGGTTTGAAAGATTAGGAATAAACAGAGTAAGATCTTTCGAAAAAGAAATCCCATCTGCTGTATTTTCTACAAGCAGGGAAAAAATCGCTCTGTTTCTGAGACATCTCTGGGCTACAGATGGCTCAATATACTTAAACAGGAAAACAAAAAATGTTTCCATATACTACTCTACCACCAGCAAAAAGCTATCTTTACAGATTCAGCATTTACTGCTAAAACTGGGAATAATATCATTCATCAAACAAAACAGAAAAGGCAAGCATCGTATAAACTACAATGTATATATATACGGAAAAGAAAATCAGTTAAAATTTCTGGAAGATATCGGATGTTATGGAATCAGAGGTAAAGAAATTCCTTATATTATTGAAATACTGAAAAACAAAAAGGAAAACCCTAATATAGATACAGTGCCAAAAGAGATATGGCATCAAAAAATCCGTAAATTGAAGGAAACTGTAGATATCTCATGGAGAACCTTTGCTAAAAAACTTGAGATGTCTTACTGCGGTTCCAGTCTGTTTAAAAACAGCGTATCAAGGAACAGATTGCTTAAAATAGCACAGATATTAAATGCTGTTGAACTGTACAGACTGGCTACTTCTGATATCCTTTGGGATGAAATAGTAAGCATACAAGAGCTTGGAGTTGAAGATGTTTATGATATGACCGTTGAACATACTCATAACTTTGTGGCAAATGATATAGTTGTTCACAACAGCATAGAACAGGACGCCGACCTTGTTATGTTTATACACAGACCAGAGTATTATAAGAAAAACCCAACACCTGAAGAGGAAGGTCTGGCAGAAATAATAATAGCAAAACAGAGAAATGGCCCAACTGGGGTTGTAAATCTTGCATTTATTAAAGAGATAACAAGATTTGAGAATCTTGCAAAAAGCACCTCGCCCAATATTGAGGAAAAATCAGAAGAACCCCATGTTACAATAGATGATGGGTTTAATGAGAATCTTGATCTACTAAATGAAGAAGATATAGCAGAGCTGTAAATGGAAAGACTGAGAAGATTCGTAGAACATGTTGGATCCGCAACAATACTTTTTTTACAAACAGTTCTAATCACTCTCAAAAATCCTCCAAAAATAAAACACATACTCAAATATATGGAAGAGATTGGAGTTACAGCAGCACCTCTTATTGCGATCACTGGCTTTTTTACAGGAGGAGTTCTTGTTGTTGAAACATATCCAACTTTCCACAGATTCAATGCAGAATTTCTTATAGGAGCCCTTGTATCACTTTCCCTTGCAAGGGAATTATCCCCAGTATTGGTTGCTCTTTTAGTTACAGCAAGAAGCGGATCGGCTATGGCTGCCAATATAGGAACAATGAGAATAACAGAGCAGATAGATGCCCTTGAGGTTATGGCTGTAAACCCATTGAGATATCTAATCGCTCCAAGACTTATAGCAGCTCTCATAATGGTTCCTGCCTTAACGATACTCTCTTATACTTCAGGCCTTATAGGGGGATATTTTGTAGGGACATACCTTTATTCAATAAACCCATATCTGTTTGTTGAAAAGATGAAAGATCTTACAGAACTTCACGACATATTTGGAGGAATGTACAAATCTGCAGCATTTTCTGTTGTGATAACAGTTGTTGCCTGCTACTTCGGATACATAACAAAAGGAGGAGCTGAAGGAGTTGGAAGATCAACAACTACAGCTGTTGTAGTTGCATCTGTCCTGATTCTGATATTAGATTATTTTTTAACAGCCTTAATATATTAGGAGGTAAAAAAATGAAAAAATTATTAGGGGCGGTAGGGGTTATTATTATCGCAGGTTGTGCAGGAACTGTATCTTCACAGGAAGTGAAAAAGTCTGAAGATTTCACGCATAAAGGACAGTATGTAAAGCCTGTTATATCCCTTGATCAGGCAAAAAAAGAGATTGAAGATTATATTAAAGGCACTGAATATGTTTCCTCAAAAATAAATGTGTGCGAAGGAAACAGGTATTACATAGGTGAGGTTTATACTGAAGGTTATGATGACTTTGATGTAATCAGAAAGGTATATGTTGATAAAACTAATGGAGATCTTTATCCTACAATGGCAGAAACATTTGATTACTGCTACATGGTCAAAAAATGAAAAAGATAGCTGTTTTAACAAGTGGGGGTGATGCCCCCGGGCTTAATGCCTGCATTAGGGCTGTTGTCAGGGCAGGACATTACTACAACCTTGAGGTTGTAGGGATAAAAAGGGGCTTTAAAGGTCTGATTGAGAAAGAGTTTATTCCCTTAAAACCAAGGGATGTCAGCCAGATAATAAACAGGGGAGGAACATTTTTGCTTTCTGCAAGGGAGGACAGATTTCACCAGTATGAATACAGAAAAAAAGCTGTAGAAAACTTGAGGAAAGAAGGGATTGATGCGCTTTTTGTTATCGGTGGAAACGGAAGTTTTCAGGGGGCAAACCTGCTTGTTAAGGAGTTTGATTTTCCTGTAATAGGAATCCCAAAAACGATAGACAACGATACTTACGGAACAGAATACACAATAGGTTTTGATACAGCAGTAAATAACGCTGTTGATGCGATTGATAAGATCAGAGATACATCTGTTTCACACGAAAGGGTTTTCGTTGTTGAGGTAATGGGGAGAAAAAGCGGATTTATTGCCCTTGCTGCAGGAATAGCATCAGGAGCTGACGTTACACTTATACCTGAATATCCTTTTCCGATGCATGTTATTATAGATTCAATCCTTCAGGCAAGAAAAAGGGGGAAAAGATTTTCTATAGTTGTTGTTGCCGAAGGGGTTGCCTCCGGAAAAGAAATAGCAGAAATTCTTGCACAGAAGCTAAAGCCTTACGATTTTGGAGGTGTAAGATACTCCGTCTTAGGATACATACAGAGAGGTGGAACCCCCACAGTCTACGATCGGATAATCGCCTCAAGATTTGGCGTTTTTGCCGTAGAGGAATATATTAACGGTAAAAAGAACATTATGGTTGCACTTGAAAATGGAAATGTTGTATCCAAACCCCTTGAGATATCATTCGGCAGGGTCAAAAAGCCAGATCTTTCTGACTTTGAGCTTAATAACATTTTAACGCTGTGAAAAATGGAAATAACAGAAGTTAAGATATACCCATTTGATACAAGCAGAATAGGTGGTAGAGTAAGGGCTGTGGCTGATATAACTATTGATGATGTCCTTGTTATAAAAGGTATAAAAGTGGTTGAGTCCAAACATGGTGGACTTTTTATATCTTTTCCAAAAAAAGCAAGCTCAAAAGGAACCTATGTTGATATAGTCCAGTCCCTTGATAACGAATTTACAGAAAAGGTCAGAAGGGCTGTCGTAGACAGATACAAAGAGCTTATGGGCATAACATAAATTAATCTATGCTCAGAAAATCAAATTTTTCCATTATATCAATTCCCCTGTAATCTGTGAGGTCAAGCCTTATAGGAGTAATTGAAACAAACCCTTCTTTGACCGCTGTATAATCTGTACCTTTTTCACACTCCTCCTCAAGAGCCTCCTCTCCACCGATCCACCAGTAAACCTCTTTTGAAGGTGAGATATATTTCTTTATTTCTTCCCTGTAAGCACTTCTACCCTGTCTCGTCAAGAGATATCCTTTAATCTGATCAACAGGAATATTTGGAAATGTAACATTGAGAAAAACTTTATCAGGTAGACCTTTATGCAGAACCTGTCTTATTATCTTTACTGCAAGCTGGGACATTCCTTCAAAATTAGGGTTTTTTGCTGAGGATGGTGAAAAAGCAACAGACATAATCCCAAGCATTGTTCCTTCCCTTGCAGCTCCAACAGTCCCAGAGTAAAAAATGTCGTTTCCAAGATTAGGTCCTGTGTTAATCCCTGCCACAAGTATGTCAGGTTTTTTTCCTTCTAAAACAACATGGTATCCCAGATGAACACAGTCTGCTGGTGTTCCATCAACTATGTAATAAAAGTTTTCCTCTAACTTTTCTATCTTTAAAGGTCTTGTAAATGTAAGAGAATGGCTTGATCCTGACATGTTCCTGTCAGGAGTAACGGTTATCACATCAAACCCCTCATCTATAAGCCTGTTTCTTATGGCTGTTAGTCCCTTAGACTGGTAGCCGTCATCATTAACAAGAAGGACTCTGTACTTTTCCATCTTTACCTCTTTTTGAGATCAACAAGAGCATTATACACAAAAATATAAAAATATAAAGCCATAAAC
>JALTAS010000220.1 GCA_027058925.1 Persephonella sp. | reverse complement strand
GAGATACTCTTTATCTGTCAAAAACCTTTCTATGGTATCTGGTTCAAAAGGATAAAACTGCTGTAATGCTTTTATATCTTCTTTCAAGATCTTCAGGTGTCTTTCTTCTTCATCTACATACTGATTAAACCTTTTCTGGATAGTCTGTGTATTCACAGTAAAACTCCTCTCTCAACAGCTTCTTTTTCTATATCGCTTTTTATGCTGTCTGTAATAATAAGGTCTATTTTTCTCTCCCCAAGTCTTTTGTAAAGCTCAGTTAAAAGCTGTATTTTTTTCCTGTATTTGTCCTGCAGATGTGGAACAAGCACCATAATATCTATATCTCCCCCTTTTTTGTCAGAAACAGCTCTACTTCCGAATATATACACTTTAGCCTCATTTCCAAAAACCTGGCGAACTGCTTCTTTTATAGCTTTTATCTGCTGGTCTGACAGTCTTACTTTCATTGCAGTTTTTCTTCCCAGTATTTTATCTGCTCTAAAATTCTTTCTTTTGCCGTTCCGCCGTAAGACTTCCTTGCATCTGCAACATAATAAGGATTAAGAATATTAAGGGCATCTTCATCAAAAAGATCAGAAAACTTTTTAAGCTCATCAAGTGTTATGCTCTCCAATTTCCGATTTTGGTGTGTTAAATATCCTACGATCTGTCCAACAACATGATGAGCCTGTCTGAAAGGCATCCCTTTTCTAACAAGGTAGTTTGCAAGATCAGTGGCTAAAGCAAATCCACCTGCAGCTTTTTCCATAATCTCTTTTCTTGGTTTTAGCCCCTGTATTATCTTTGTCATTCCTATTATTGAGCCTTTAAGAGTTCTGACAGTATCAAAAACAGGTTCTTTATCTTCCTGAAGATCCCTGTTGTATGCCATAGGAAGACCCTTTACAACTGTAAGAAGTGCAACAAGATCTCCGTAAACCCTTCCTGTTTTTCCCCTTATAAGCTCTAAAACATCAGGATTTTTTTTCTGTGGCATTATTGAAGATCCTGTTGTCAGTTTATCAGGTAGTTCAACAAAAGAAAACTCGGCAGAGTTCCAGATTATAAGATCTTCTGACTGCCTCGAAAGGTTAGACATACAGATGGCAGCATCAGACAGAAACTCAATAACGGCATCCCTTGAGGCTGTTGCATCAAGTGAGTTTCTCATTATCTGTGAAAAACCAAGTTCCCTGGCTGTCATTTCTCTGTCTATTGGAAAGTCAACCCCTGCAAGAGCTCCGCTACCAAGGGGCATCTGATTTATTCTCCTTAATGTATCACCAAATCTCTCCTCATCTCTGTTGTACATCTCAAGGTAAGCCAGAAAATAATGCGCCATTCTTATAGGCTGTGCTCTCTGAAGATGTGTGTAGGCAGGCATAACTATATCAACCGTTTCCTTTGCTTTTTCTAAAAGGGTTTTTTTCAGATCTCTTAAAAGCTGGATTATATTCTGTGTTTCCTCTTTTAGATAAAGTCTGAAGGCTGTTATTACCTGATCATTTCTGCTTCTTCCTGTGTGTAGTTTACCCCCAATATCTCCAATTTTTTCAATAAGAGCTTTTTCTATATTCATATGGACATCTTCAAGTTCTTTTTTCCACTGGAATTTGCCCTGTTCTATTTCTTTTTGTATCTCTTCCAACCCTTTTATTATCTTTTGAGCATCTTCCTGGGAAATAATCCCCTGTTTTCCAAGCATTCTGGCATGAGCTATACTTCCTTTTATGTCATAAAGGGCAAGCTCTTTATCAAAAGATACACTCTGTGTAAACTCCTCAACAAAAGCGTCTGTTCCTTCAGAAAATCTTCCACCCCATAACTTTTTTGACATATTTCACCTCTTTAATTTGACTAATTTCATATAA
>JALTAS010000219.1 GCA_027058925.1 Persephonella sp. | reverse complement strand
GACCTCTACCCCTAATTTATGAGCCTCTAAGCCTTCTGCTTCTGCGATCTTTCTTGCGTATTTTTCTACTCTGTTGAAACCTTCTTTTGTCACATATATAACAGATGATCTTTTGATGAAGTCATAAACCCCCAGAGGTGACGAAAATCTTGCCGCCCTGCCTGTTGGAAGGACATGATTTGGTCCAAGGATATAATCCCCAAGAGGTTCTGTTGAGTATTCACCTAAGAAAATAGCCCCCGCATGTTTTATCTTATTAAGCAGATTAAATGGGTTTTCTGTCATTATCTCAAGATGCTCTGGTGCTATGTGGTTTGAAACTTCAGCAGCTGTATCAAGATCATCAACAACAAAAGCGTGACCGTAGTTTTCAAGGGATTTTCTCGCTATGCTTTCCCTTGAGAAGTTTACAAGAAATCTGTTGTAAAGTATGTCTTTAACCTTTTCTGCCAATTCTTTTGATGTTGTAACAAGAATAGCTGCTGCAAGCTCATCATGTTCAGCCTGTGATAAAAGATCAGCGGCAATCCATTCGGGATTTGCGCTTTTATCAGCTATCACGAGTATTTCAGATGGTCCTGCTATAGAATCTATATCAACATATCCATAAACATTTTTCTTAGCCAGAGCAACGAAGATATTTCCGGGACCAACTATCTTGTCAACCTTCTTGATCGTTTCTGTTCCGTAAGCCATTGCACCAATAGCCTGAGCTCCACCTATTCTGTAAACCTTTTCTATACCGCATATGTATGCTGCAGCAAGTGTGTATCTGTTTGGGTTAGGTGAACATATTATTATTTCCTTTACACCGGCTACTATAGCAGGAACAGCATTCATTATGACTGTTGATGGATAAGCTGCCTTTCCTCCAGGAACGTAAAGACCAGCCCTTTCCATAGGTATTACTTTCTGGCCTAATATCATCCCTTCTTCTTCTATAAAAAATGAGTTCTCAACCTGTGCTTCATGGAACTTTCTTACCCTTTCGTATGCAACCTCAAGAGCCCATCTTGTTTCTTCGTCAAGCTTTTCGTAAGCCTCCTCAATCTGGCTAAAAGGAACCTCAAACTCTTCAGGCAAAAGCTCTATCCCATCAAATTTTTTTGTGTAATGTATTACTGCCTGATCTCCTTTTTCTTTTACATCTTTCAGGATCTGCTTCACAGATTCTTCAAACTGCTCAACCTCCATCTCACTTCTTTTTATCAGATTTTCAAGCTCCTTGCTCTCTGTAAATATTTTTCCTCTTAAGTCCACTATTTTCATCTTCATACCTCTGATTTTTAAAATGTTTCAAATATGATAACATTTTGTGATGAGGCATTTAAAATTCAAAAATCTTAATATTGTTTACACAGAAGCAAAAGACGGAAATCTTAAAGATCCTGAAATAAGAAAAAAGGTTTTGAAAATATACGGTTTTGATACAGTTTTTATTCCTAATCAAAAACATACAGGCAGAGTATTAGACTTTTTTGATCCTGAGATTGAGGCTGATGGGATTTTTATAAGAGAAAAGAAAGTTCCTGCAGGCGTTCTAACAGCAGACTGCCTTCCTGTTGTAATAACAGATTTCATCTCTTTGGCTGTTATTCATGCAGGCTGGAGAGGTCTGGTAAACGGGATAATAGAAAATGCCCTTGGCTTTTTTGACAGAAAAAGAGATATTTTTGCTTTTATAGGTCCCTCTGCAGGAAAGTGCTGTTATGAGGTACAGAAAGTTTTTATGGATGATATGCTAAAAAAGGGTATTAATAAAAGATACTTTTATCAGGATGAAAAAATCAGATTTTCTCTAAAAGATTTAGCCTCAGATAAATTAAAAAGGTATGGAATAAAAGATGTGTTTGATATATCTTTATGTACTATCT
>JALTAS010000218.1 GCA_027058925.1 Persephonella sp. | reverse complement strand
TTAGAAAAATACTTCAAGGTAAAGAGCTACGGTCAGAAGGTAGTTCTGATTTTGGTTCTTCTTTTTACACTTTCTTTTTCTATTGTAAGCGGGATATTTGCCTATTTAAATCTTGAAAAGGAATACAAAAATGTTTCCAAAGCTCTGAGCAAAGCTGTGGATATAAAAACTGATCTTCTTTTGAAAGAGTTTAAAGAGATAGAGAACAACAGTAAACTTCTTATCACAACTTACAGAAAGAATAGTGAACTTGTTGATTACTCTCTATTAAGAAAATTCAAGATCTATACTATTTTTTTTGAGGATGATGGAAGGTATATAGGCAGAAAGATAAATCTATCACCTGTTGAAATTAAAAATTACAAAAACTACAGATATGCACTGTTTGGAAATAACATAATATTGAATATGAACAGGCTTTATTTCATAATTGTAAAAAAAAGATATCTTAATCACATTCTTGATCCAAATAAAAGCTTTGTTTCAGAATACAACCCGATTTTTATGCTTGAAACACACGTAAAGAAATACAGATCATTCATATGTGAAAAAAAAGCTGTCCCAAAGAGCAATTTTTTTATTATTGGATGTGTTGAGAAAAGCTCAGTAACGGGGAGTGAGATAAAGGAAATACTGATAGAAAGCGTATCTTTATTTTCCACACTTTTTATACTGGGCTTCATAATGTACCATACATTTTTCAGAAATGTTCTTCTCTATCCTATACAGAAGCTAAAAAAAGATATTGAAAAAATGAACAGGGAGGGGCTTGAAAGTGTAAGATTTACGCTTCAGATGTACGGAGAAGATGAGTTTGCACAGATATCAAAGGTTCTTGAAGATACAAGAAGAAAAATACTGAAGCACCAAAAAGGAATGGCTCTTGTTCTACAAACAACATCAAAGATGATATCAATGACAAATGATATCCATAGGTTTTCCCTTTTTACCGTTGATCAGCTTGATGAGCTTCTTAATGCAGAGGGGACAGTTCTATGCCTTTACTCAAAATTAGAAGATAGATGCATATTCAAGGTTCATTCAGACAACTACCTTAAAAGCACCATACCTTCTTCCCTTGAAAAAAGGGAGTTTTTAAAACTAACGAAAATCCCAGAAAAAAACAAAATGATAAGAGAAAGAGATGGACACAGATATATCCTTTCTATCAAAAAAGAGGTAAGCGATGAGTACTCAATTCTTCTTGTAACATTCAGAAAAAATGAACCTATATCAGATGAAGACATGAACTATCTTGACATGGTTATATCCCATCTTGTATATAGCATCAACCTTCTTAACCTTGCCACATACGATCCTCTTACAAAGCTCTACAACAGAAGGGCTATAGTTGAGTATGCTGAAAGGGAAGTGGAAAGATCAAAAAGATACAACCATCAGTTCAGTATAATCCTGCTTGATATTGATGACTTTAAGGGAATAAATGATACATACGGCCACACAATTGGAGATATTGTTCTTAAACAGCTTTCAGAAATTATAAAAAATGAGGTTAGAGATATTGACAAAGTGGGAAGATACGGAGGAGAGGAGTTTATTATCATTCTTCCTGAAACAAAGATAGAAAATGCAAAAAAATTAGCTGAGAGGATCAGAACAAGAATCTCAGAAAAAGAGCTTAAGATAAGCGATTACAAAATATCTGTAACTATTAGTGCTGGGATTTCCGGTTTCAGAACACATGGGGAAACCTTTGAGGAAATACTTCAGGCGGCGGATCTTGCACTTTATCAGGCAAAGAAAAGAGGAAAAAATCAGGTTGTTATGCTTGAAAAAGAGGAGATATCCCAGATCCTAAGAGAGGAATTCCAGAGCAAAAACTTTCTTGTTGATGCTATACAGGAAGACAGGATTCTTCCTTACTTCCAGCCTATAGTTGATCTTAATACACTTGATATAGTAGGATACGAGATACTTGCAAGGGTAAAGGAAGGAAGCAGAGTAATTCCTGCCTACAGATTCATAACAACAGCGATAAAATTCGGAATAATACTAAAAATTGATGAGATCATACAGAAAAAGACCGTTCAGTTTCTATCCAAACAGAAAAAAATTCCCCAGATGCTGTTTTTCAACCTGTCAAGACCTTATATTCAGGACATTCAGCATATATCAAACTTTGTTGACCTCCTTGAAAAAAACGGCATACCAAAAGAAAACATAATACTTGAGATAACAGAGGAAGAAGCTATAAGCGAAATAACAGTTGTGAAAGAGGCGATCAGAATTGCAAAATCAAAAGGCATAAGGTTTGCTCTTGATGATTTTGGTGTTGGTTACTCAACATTTTCATACATAAAACATTTTGATATTGACATAATCAAGCTTGACGGATCTCTTGTCAAAAACATACATCAGGACAGGGATAATCAGATCATAGTTGGAGGAATAGCCTACATATGCAGGGAAAAAGGAATAAAACTCCTTGCAGAGATGGTAGAAACTCAGGAAGAGCTTAACACTTTGAGAGAACTTGGTGTATCATATGCTCAGGGATTCATTTTCGGAAGGGCTAAAAGAAGGTTTACACACAAAGTGATGGAGGAAGTATAAATGGGGATAAAGTTCGGGACTGACGGATGGAGAGCTGTAATATCAAAAGATTTTACTTTTGACAACCTTCTAAAGGTGGCACAGGCTCATGCAGACCACCTTAAAGAAAAAAATGGAAAAAAAGTAGTTATCGGACACGATACAAGATTTATGTCTGAGAATTATGCGTATCTTGTAGGAGAAGTTTTTTCATCAAACGGCTTTGATGTTGTTCTGTCTTCAGGTTTCTGTTCAACACCTGCCCTTTCCCTTGCTGCAAAAGATCTTGATGCAGATGAAGGAATAATGATTACAGCATCCCACAACACTTATGAGTACAATGGTTACAAGATAAAAGGAGGATACGGTGGACCTGCAACACCTGAAATTATAAAAAGAGTAGAGGAAAGACTTGGAAAAACAAAACCTAAAACCGGAAAAACAAAATGGGAAGAGATGGATTTTAACAGCCATTATGTAAAAACATTAAAGAAATATCTCATTCCTGATGTGTTCAACCAGATACCTGAAAAGGTTGTTCACGATCCCATGCATGGAGCAACAATAGGTCTGCTGAGTAGAATACTTGAGGATACCCTTATAGATGTAATAGAGATAAACCACTTTAGAGATGCCTTTTTTGGTTTTAAACATCCTGAACCGGTAGAAAAAAACCTGCTCCTTCTTAGAGGAAAAACTGTAGCAGAAGAAGCTGTTGTGGGAATCGCCAATGATGGAGATGGTGATAGGGTCGGGATAGTTGACGAAGCTGGGGAGTTCATAAGCACACAGGTAGTTTTTGCCCTTCTTCTACTTCACACCATAAGAAACAAAAAAGTTGAAGGAGCAGTAGCAAAAACAGTATCAACAACATACCTTGTTGACAGAATTGCACAAAAAGAAGGAAGAAAGCTATATAAAACTCCTGTAGGTTTCAAATATATAGCAGATCTTTTCTTAAAAGAAAAAATAGCCTTTGGTGGAGAAGAGTCAGGAGGATACGGTTTTGGTTTTCACATACCTGAAAGGGACGGTCTTCTTTCAGGCCTGATGATCCTTGAGATGATACATCTCCACGGAAAACCCTTAACAGACCTTGTGAATGATCTTTTTTCAGAGTTTGGGACAGCTTACTACAAAAGACTTGATCTTAAGGTTGAAGGAGATCAGGGGAGAATACTTGTAGAAAAGCTTAAAAAAGAGCCTTTAAAAGAACTAACAGGAATTAAAATAAAACAGGTTGATCTTACAGACGGTGTTAAGCTCATATTTGAAAATGACGGTTGGGTTTTGTTTAGAGCTTCCGGAACAGAACCTGTACTGAGAATATATGTTGAGATGCCAGAAAAGGAAGAAGTTGATATGATATTACAGGAAAGCAAAAAATTAATAGCAGGAGGATAAAAATTGGAAGAGCACATCTACCAGCCTTACGATGTAAGAATGTCTGAAGAAGGAGAGATTATAGCAATTGTTGAACCAGACAGTTACATCAAAGAGATGATAGAAAACAAAAAAACCTGCTGGGAAATTGATGTTGATGTTGATTACGATGAAGAGGAAAATGAACCTTACCTTATGCTGACCCTCCACAAAGATAACGGTCAGGTTTTTATGGCTTTTCCATACGGAGAGGCTTGGGACGCTCTTTCAGAAAAAGGGGTTGTATCAATAGTTCTTTTAACCCAATTTGATCTGGATCATGGAGATACATCCAATGCTATAACAGTAACAGTTGAGTTAGACGGATTTCTAAAAGGATATATAGCAGGGGCATTACGAATGTGGGAAGCTGTAAGTGAAGAGATAGAAGAGGAATGATATACAAAAGAAAAGTCCAATTTTATGAAACAGATGCCCAAGGGGTAGTTCACCACTCAAACTATCCCCGATATTTTGAGGAAGCAAGAGGATACTATCTTGAAAAAATAGGCTACCCATACGAAAAGATAAGAAATGATCTCAACACAGATATAGTTCTTCTTGAACTTCAGATAAGATACAAAAAAGCTCTGTATTTCGGGGATAGTTTTGAGATAAAGTTAGGTATATCAGACATGGATAAAATTTTTTTCAGCTTTGATTATTCTGTGTTAAAAGGAGATACAGTTATTGCAACAGGGAGAACAAAACATGCATGTCTGAACAGAAAAACCAGAAAAATCATTTCTATTCCTCACATTCTGAGGTTGAAGCTCAATGGAACTTAAAAAGATTATTCAGAAAAACCTGGATCTGTTAAACGGTCTAAGCTGGGAATTTTATCTTGTTGAAAAAACAAATCTGAAAAGCAAATCTAAAGATTTTCAAATTGAAGCGGTTACAAAATCCAAAGAAAAAGGTTTGTCAATCAGGCTAAAAAAAGGTGGTAAGATAGGATTTTCCTATGTTTCAAACATATCTGATGATACTGTAAGAAAAGGAATACAGAAAGCAAAAGACATTCTAAAAATATCAACAATAGAGGAGGCAATCTTTTTTCAAAAACCTGTAAAAACAGATTTGATTCCTGAGGCTTACGACGCTTTTTCTGCCAAAAGGTTAGACACAAAAGAAAAAATACTAAAGTCAGTAGAGATAGAAAGGGCTATAAAAACAAGAGATCCCAGAATAAAAAATGTGAGAGACTGTACATTTTCTGAGACAGTGTTCAGCTACTCTTTAATCAACAGCGAAGGATTAGATATATCTGAGAATGGAACTATTTACACAGCTATGGCATCAGCTGTTGCAGAAGATAAAGGAGATTCACAGATCGCGTGGGGCTTTACCCAGTCAAGATACCTTAAAGATCTTGATATAAACAGTCTTGCTGATGAGATAACATCAGGGGCGGTATCACTTCTTGGTGGAAAGCCTGTCTCAACAACATCACTTCCGGTTCTTTTTCCTCCTTACTCATTTTCACAGATACTGGAAGCTTTTTACCAAGCCTTTTCTGGGGATTTTCTGATCAAGGGAAAATCATATTTTGAGAACAAAAAAGATCAAAAAGTTGCTTCCTCTCTTGTCTCAATCATTGATGATGGAAGGCTGATAAACGGAATTATGACGAGGAATTTTGATAACGAAGGAACCCCAACCCGGAAAACACATATTATAAAAGATGGAGTTTTCAAAAGCTTTATACACAACACATACACAGCAAAACTCTCAGGGGAAGAATCAACAGGAAACGGCTTTAAAGCAAGTTTCAAAGAACCTCCACAGGTCTATCCATCAAACTTTTATCTTGAGAGAGGAAGTGGAATAAAGATAGAGGGCAAAGTATTAAAAGTAATACAGCTTCTTGGACTTCATACATCAAATCCGGTAACGGGGGATTTCTCAGTTGGGGTTTCAGGTGTTTTATTTGACGAGAAAGGTCTTCTTCAACCTGTTACCGGTGTTACACTTTCAGGAAATTTTTTTGAGCTGTTAACGAACATAATACAGGTGGGAGACGATCTGAAATTTTATGGAAATTTCGGAAGTCCTTCAGTTTTGGTTGAAAAAATGTTTTTGGGAGGTGTTTAATGGTGCCCAGGGCGGGAGTCGAACCCGCACGCCCTTACGGGCACTACCCCCTCAAGATAGCGCGTCTGCCAATTCCGCCACCTGGGCAACAGAGATTTATATTATATGCAAAAGGAGGAAAATTTGCAAGTAATTTTTATATCTGAAGGGGCTGATCTGGATGCCCTTTCAACAGCTTTTGGAATAACATTGATTGATCCAGAAGCAAAAATTCTTGTCCCAGGTGCTGTATCATCTTCATTTAGACTTGCACTGAAAAGGTTTGAAAACAAACTGAAAAACAAAATGATAAGAGTTTATGACCTGAAAAAAATAGACACCCTTTACCTTGCAGATACGAATAATTACAGATCAGCAATAAAAAAACTATCTGACTTTGTAGATGAAAACACAAATCTGGTTATTTACGACCATCACCCGATCAGATCAAAACTTCCCAAAAATGTGGAGAAGCACATTAAAAAAACGGGCTCTGCCTCAACTATTGTTGTTTACCAGCTTAAAAAACATAAAATTCAGTTATCTCCTGATGATGCAACAATTCTTATTCTTGGAATATACGAAGACACAGGAAGCTTTACTTACAACACAACAACAGAAAAAGACCTGAGGGCTGCAGCTTATCTTTTAGAAAAAGGGGCTGATCTGGAAACAGTAAAAAATATTATTGAGGAAAGGATAGATCAACAGCAGATATCTATAATTCACCAGCTTGTTGAAAATCTCCAGTATTTTTTCTTAAAAGATAAGAAAATAATCTTCAGTTTTGCATACTCAGACAGATATATACCAGACATCTCAGGTTTTCTTCACATGATAAAACCTCTTCAGGAAGCAGATGCATATTTCGTTATGATTAATGAAAAAGGAAAAACAAGCATAATAGCAAGATCAAAGAAAAAGGATATAGATGTTGGAAAAATAATGTCTTATTTAGGGGGAGGAGGTCATTTTGCTGCAGCAAGTGCAACTGTAAAAGGACTAACTGTTCAGGAAATAAAAAATTATATAGAAAGCGTTTTACTTTCTGAAGCATACAAAAAAAAATTGATCTCAGAATTTATGTCAAGAGATATAATCACTGTTAACAAAGACACTCAGATACAAAAAATTCAGGATAGGCTTGATAAAGCACCTGTTATATTTGTTGTTGATAAAGAGGGAAAATTTCTGGGAATAGCTTTATCAAGGGTATTAAAAGAGAGCCTGAGACATGGAATAAAAGATATTAAAGTTGAAAACTTCATAATAGACAGCATAATAACGTTTGAGCCTTCTACAAAACTGTCAGAAGCAGAAAATACTATTACAGCATCATCTCAGGAATATTTTCCTGTTTTAGAAAATGGAAAACCTGTAGGAGTTATAAACAGAACTTATATAATCAAGATACTACACGGTCAGATCTTTGAT
>JALTAS010000217.1 GCA_027058925.1 Persephonella sp. | reverse complement strand
AAAGGATCTCCACTCAAGGAGAGGTCTTATAGGAATGGTTAATAAAAGAAGAAAGCTTCTTAACTATCTCAAAAGGAAAAATCCTGAAAGGTACCAGCAAATTATTCAGGAGCTTGGAATAAGAGAAACCACCGGAGAGAGATAATGGGAGAGGTCGGTGAAATTAATGTAAAAAAAGTTGAAACAACAGTGAACGGTCTCCCATTATCTATTGAAACAGATTATTTTGCAAAGCAGGCAAGCGGTGCTGTAATTGTAAGGCAGGGAGAAACAGCTGTACTGGTTACGGCTGTTGTTTCTGAAGAGGCACAGGCTGACATAGACTTTTTTCCCCTTACTGTTGAGTATAGGGAAAAAACATACGCATACGGTAAGATACCTGGAGGGTTTGTCAAAAGGGAAGGAAAACCTTCCGTAAGAGAAATCCTTGTCTCAAGGCTTATTGACAGGCCTATTAGACCCATGTTCCCGAAAGGTTTTTTCAATGATGTTGTTATCACAGCGATGACCCTATCTGCAGATGACAAGTTTGATCCGGATGTTCTTGCAATAGTTGGAGCTTCTGCAGCTCTTCACATATCTGAAGCTCCTTTTGAAGGACCAATTGCTGGAGTGAGAGTAGCAAGAGTTGACGGTCAGTTCATTGTTAATCCAACATACCAGCAGAGAAACCAGTCAGATATAGACATAGTTGTAGCAGGATCAAAAGATGCCATAGTGATGGTTGAAGGTGGAAGTGAAGAGGTATCAGAAGAAGTTGTCCTTGATGCTATTATGTTTGCCCATGATGAGATAAAAAAACTTATTGAGATACAGGAGGAGCTAAGGGTAAAAACAGGAGAAAAAGAGAAGATAGTTGTTGAGACCGACGAGATAGAACAAAAAATAAAAGCAGAACTTGAAGCTCTTGTAAAAGAAAAGGTAAAGCAAGCTCTGGGCATACTTGACAAAAAAGAGAGAAGAAAAAAACTTTCAGAAATATACGAAGAGGCTGTTTCTCAGATAGAGATCCCCGAGGAAAAAGAGAAAAAGGTTGAAACGATCTACAAGGATATCGTTTCTTCTGTGATGAGGGAAAAAGTTCTGAAAGAGAAGGTAAGAATTGACGGTAGAAAACCGGATGAGATCAGACCTATCTGGATAAGAACAGGATTATTCCCCAGAATTCACGGATCTGCCATTTTCACAAGAGGGCAGACACAGGCATTTGTTGCAACAACACTTGGAGCTCCGGGAGAAGAGCAGATAGAGGAAAGCATTGAAGAGGATGAGGTCAAAAAGAGATTTATGCTTCATTACAACTTTCCTCCATTTAGCGTTGGAGAGGCAAGACCACCAAGAGCTCCTTCAAGAAGGGAAATAGGACACGGAAATCTTGCTGAAAGGGCTATAGAACCTTTAATTCCTCCAGAAGAAGAGTTTCCGTATGTAATACGAGTTGTCTCTGAAATCCTTGAATCAAATGGCTCAACATCTATGGCAACTGTGTGCGGAGCATCTCTCTCCCTTTTTGACGCAGGCGTTCCTATGAAGAAGCATGTTGCAGGCATTGCGATGGGGCTTTTAAAAGAGGGAGATGAATATGTGATCCTAACGGACATTCTTGGAGATGAAGATCACCTTGGGGATATGGATTTCAAGGTTGCTGGAACAAGAGATGGTGTCACATCTATCCAGATGGACATAAAAATAAAAGGTCTGACAAAGGAGATACTTCAGGACGCTCTACAGCAGGCAAAAAAGGCAAGATTTTACATCCTTGATCTTATGTATCAGGCTATTCCTCAGCCTAAACCTGAACTTTCTCCACATGCACCTAAAATAATAACAATGAGAGTTCTTCCTGAAAAAATCCCTGTTATTATTGGACCATCAGGTAAGAACATCAAGAAAATTATTGAAGAAACGGGAGTTAAGGTTGATCTCCAGCCTGATGGACTTGTAAGGATATACGCTGTTGATGGGGAAAGCGGTGAAAAAGCCAGACAGATGATAGAAGAGCTGATTATGGATATTGAGCTTGGTGAGGTTTATATGGGTAAAGTAACAAGAGTTGAAGATTACGGGGCCTTTGTTGAACTTCTTCCCGGAAAATTGTCCTTGCTACATGTTTCACAGATAGCCCCCTACAGAATAAAGTCTGCCAAAGACAAGATAAAGGTTGGAGATATATTAACTGTAAAAGTTATAGACATTGACGAGCAGGGAAGGGCAAAAGTTTCTCTGAAAGAGGTTAAAGAAGGGGAAGAGCCTAAAAACAAATTTCTTTTTGAATAAAAGGGGGCTTTGCCCCTTACAAGTTTCTCAAAACCATACTGTTGTCTATACTGATAATGCCTTTCATCTCCATATCAAAAAGTATTAACAGTAGATCATCTACCTTTATACCAGACTTTTCAGACAAAAGATCAATATGTATAGGTGATGACGAAAGTTTCAAAATAATAGATTCTATTTTGCCTGGTTTATACTCAAGATCTGCTTTGTTTTTCTTCAGATAAGGAATTGTTTCGTATATGTCCTGAATGTCAGTTAAGGGAACAGCACCTTCTTTTATCAGATTATTTGTTCCCTTTCCATAAGGGTTTGTAATATTTGATGGAACTGAGAAAACTATCCTTCCGTACTCATTTGCATAACTGGCTGTTATAAGAGAACCTGACTTTTCTGATGCTTCAATAACAACTGTTGCAAGAGATAAACCTGCAATTATTCTGTTTCTTATGGGAAATGTGAATTTTGAAGGTTTATGACCTATAGGAAACTCTGAAAGAAGAAGACCTTTATCCCTGATTTTTTTATAAATATCTTTGTTCTCGTAAGGAAATATCCGGTCTATACCTCCCCCTAAAACAGCAATGGTAAAACCGTTATTCTCCAGAGCTGTTTCATGTGCTATTCTATCAATACCTGAGGCAAGACCTGACACAACACCGATGCCATTTTCAACCAGAGATCTCACAATATTTTTTGTTACAGACTTTCCGTAAACCGTATGTTTTCTACTTCCAACAACAGATATAAACTGGATATTTTCAGGAAAGTCTCCTGACAGATATATATATGCCGGTGGATCAGGAATTTCTTTCAGTATGTCTGGATATTCATCATCCTCTATACAAAGAATTTTAAAGCCTAAATCCTCGGCTTTTTTTACTTCTTCTTCAGCTTTTTTTCTCAGGTTTTTATCTCTGTCTTTTATAAGGTAGTAAAGTTTTTCACCAAAATCATCTTTTATTTTTTCTGGATTTTCAAGTATATAGCTAATACTTCCGTAATTTTCAAACAATTTTTTCACAAGTTTGTTTCCTATCCCTTTTGTG
Organism: Persephonella sp.; assembly: GCA_027058925.1. GTDB lineage: Bacteria > Aquificota > Aquificia > Aquificales > Hydrogenothermaceae > Persephonella_A. Next base: position 4,162 of record JALTAS010000217.1, on the reverse strand, counting down.
AAAGAGATCTCTATATAATCTATAATAGACATAACCTCCCTCCGAAAATAAGTATAAGAGATGAAAGTGAAGGATTCAAAATTTTTGTGGAAGCTTATAGGTCAGATCAAAAAAGAGAAAAAGCTTAATGTTGCTGTTTTTTATGAAGAGGTTCCTATTACTGGAACAATTGAAATAGTTGAAATAGACGAATCTCTTGAACAGATAATATGGAAGGCAGATAAAAAGATCCTTCCCACTTTGAAAGAAACGAGGCATATATACTTCAAACATAATGGTGAGGTTTACATACTTACAGTTATAGCTTATGATCAAAAAGAAATAGCAACATCTTTCCCATCATATGCGATAGATCAAAAGCTGAATAGAGCTTATGTAAGGGTCAAAACATCCGAGAAAGATCCTGTTTTAGTTGTGAGTGATGGTTACCAACTGTGTGCAGACGATATAAGCGAGGCCGGAATCGGCATAATAACATCAGAAGAAGAAAAGGAATGTATTCAGGAAGGGAAGGAATGTCAGTTTGAGATCAGATTTAGAGATAACAGTATAAAACTGAAAGGCTTTGTTGTTTACAAAAGAAAAGCAGGTAAAGGAATTATAAGAATAGGTATAAAATTTACAGAGATAAAACAGAAAGATAGAGACAAAATAGCAAAATACATAATGGATCGGCAGAGGGAGATAGCAAAAAAGATATTTCTGTTTAAATCCTAAAGCCAGTAAGCTCTAATCTTTCCTTTTATCCAGTCCCACAAAATTTTTTTTGCGGTTCTCTCAATATCAATTATTCCACCTGAAATCCTGTAGTTTAGTCTTTGACCTATTTTTTCAAGGGTTTTTAATGGATCTTCTTCAGGTTCAACACCGTAGGTTTCTTTTATTGCTTCAGGTCTTTTCTCTGTTATTTTCTGAACAAGCTTGAGGGCAACCTCAACAGGCTGGTCAAGCTTTTCAGGGATCCATGATCCTTTAAGGGCAAGATCCTCCTGAAATTCAAGGGTGATAATCCCGGGAGTGTCTATAAGATACACATTTTTTGAAAGTTTTATAAGTTTTTCTCCTCTTGTCATTCCGGGCTTTGGGGATGTTGTTGCAACTTTCCTTTTTTTCAGGCTGTTTATCAGAGAGGATTTTCCAACATTTGGATAACCTAAAACCCCTATTTTTATTATTTTTTTCTCTTTTGAAAGATCTTTGATAATCCTGTCTAACTCTTTTCTCCCAATATTTTTGTGGGCAGAAAATAAAACTGCTGGGTATTCCTTCTGTATCTCTTCTTTTGCTTTTTTGGCAAATTCTTTCGGTACAAGATCAGCCTTGTTTATGATTATGAAAACTTTTTTGTTTTTCTGTGAGGCCAGTTCTTCTATTACTTTATTTCTTGTTTCAATTGGAATTCTTGCATCAACCACCTCAAATATAATATCGGCTTCTGACAGTATCCTTTTTGCTATACTTTTTTCTCTCAGCCATTCTCTTGGTTTTTCCATTGGAAACTCCGATATAATATTTATCCTACAAAAGTTTGTGAGGAAAATATTTGGGCAGATATATAATAACAATTTTTGCAGTATTAGTTTTTTTTCTGTTTTCATTTGGCAAAGTTCCTGTTTCTATAGAGGCCCAGAAGATAGAGAAGAAAACATCGGGAGAAATCGTAGCGGAAGGGGATGTTGTTGTTAAATATAAAAACAGAGTTTTAAAAGCAGACAAGATAATATATGACAAGAAAAACAAAATAATCCATCTGGAAGGAAACATACACCTGAAGACCGAAAGATTTGATCTGAAAGCAGAGAAAGGTTGGATAGATGAAGAGGGAAATAACGGCGAGTTTTTCAATGTTGAAGGTGTAGTAGAAAAGTACTACTACATAAAGGCAGAAAAGATAAAAAAATCAAAAGATAGATACATCTTTTATAATGGGGAGTTTTCAACATGCTCATTTGAACATTACGACTGGTATATAAAAACGAAAAAGGGGATATTAATAAAAGATGACAAAGTCCAGTTTTACAATATTTCTCTAAGATTTTGTAAACTGCCCGTTTTTTTCTCACCTTATTTTTCATATCCTGCTACCAGCAGGAAAACAGGTTTTCTCTTTCCTCAAATAGGACAGGACAGCTACAACGATTTTAAAATATTACAGCCTTTTTTTCTTATACTGACAAGGCATTCTGACATGACTTTCACATACGATTACAGAAATAATCAGGGAAATGGACTTGATATCCAGTACAGAAATAAGCTATCTTCAGACAGCTTTTACACAGGAAATTTCAGCTTTTTTTCTGAAAACGCAGGTAAGTGGTGGGAAAACAGAAGCCTTCCTCCATTGAAAAATAGATGGAGAGTTTCAGGACGATCAGAGCTTCATTATGAAGATTTTGATCTGTCTCTCGTTTATGATTTTCCCAGTGATCCTTATTACTTTGAGGATATTTATAATGCAACTGATCTCAGGTACAAGTCTTACACAAAATCCCAGCTGATAGCTCTTATTGACAGGAGAAGATTTACCCTTGAGATAAATTTTGATTTTATATATGATCTAACTAAAGACAATAATGAGCAAACACTTCAAAGGCTCCCGGAGATCAGATATTATCTGAAGAAGAAAAAGCTTTTTGAAAAACTCCCCCTCTATTTTGATCTACTTTCTGTTAATACAAACTTTTACAGGGAAAAAGGGCAGTCAGGTATAAGATCTGATAACACTCTAAATCTTGAAGTTTTTACCAATTTTTATAGTTTTTCAAACCTGTTAAGATTTTCGCCAAGGACAACCTTGTATTATTTGACCAAAAAAGGAAGTGCTGACAGAACACCTGTTAGAAATCTTTTTACTTTTGAAGATAGGCTGAGATACACACTTATAAAAAAATACACAGATTTTTACCATTCTGTTATTCCACAACTTAGTTTTAAAAGAGTGTCAAAAGTAAGTCAGGAAACTCTTCCTTATTTTGATAGAGAGGATAGGGTGAAAGATGCTTATGATATTGATTTTTCCTTGTTTAATATACTTAACTTTCAGGATTCTAACTTTCTATCGTGGGAGATATCAACAGGCTACACATTAAACAGATATTACTATCTTGGGAACAACAGACTTAAAGGTCATAAAAAACCTTTAAAAAACAGGATTTATTTTAATATTTACGGCTTTTCAGGAGAAAACACCCTTTATTATGATTTCAGGTTTAACCAGATTGTAAGATCAATAACAACATTGAATATTCCGGTTACAAGCTGGTTAAGTTATTCTATTTCCCACTCTTACGATAAGGGGGTTTTCAGTTCAATTCCTTCTGTAAATCAGATAACCAATTCTGTTCGTATAAACTACAAAAATATGAACTTTTCAGGTTCTGTTCTGAGCAACATAAAATCTGGTTACACACAGAGAAAATCATTTACTCTTACTTTGGATAGGAAATGCTGGAGGTTTAATCTGTCATACAGGGAAGATTACAACGGTATTACTGGAAAAACATTCAGATCTATCGTTGTGTACATAAATATTCTAAGAACTGATATCAAGCTTCCTTTTGTAAGCAGAACATTATAGCTGCTTTGATATACCTATCCCTGTCTCTAAAAGCATACTTTTTATAAACTCCTTATCTTCTTTCTTTAACCTTTCTGTAGGAACCAGAATGGAGATTGATGCTACAGGCTGGTTTGTTTCATCTCTTATGACTGTTGCTATTTCCGTTACTTCAGGTTCTGCACCATTTATATCCTCTTCAATAAAAAAACCCTGTTCTTTTTTACCTTTAGTGATAACTTTTCCTGAGGCTGTTTTGTCAATAGGATATCTTTTCCCTATTCTTGAATTAACCAGAACGGATCTTTTTGTTTCTTCAGAGTATATGTAAACAACAGCATCTTTGTGTGGGATAGAAAGATAAACGCTTTCCAGGGTTCTGTTTCTAAGGTTCCTCATAAAAGGTTTTGCTTTTTTCAAAAAATGAAGGTTTTCAATGTATGAATGTTCCAGAGAAAGAAGCTTCATCCCAAGTTTGTAATGACCTGTCTCTTTATCCTGTTCAACCACACCTTTAACCTCAAGGGTTGCGAGTATTCTGAATACATTATTTTTATTTAGACCTAAGATGCCGCTAAGTTCGGTAACTCCAAGATTGTCCTTTTC
>JALTAS010000216.1 GCA_027058925.1 Persephonella sp. | reverse complement strand
CAACAATACAGCAGGTTTTAAGGAAGTATCCATTTGCACAGAAGTTTTTTAGCGGTAAAAAGATGTACTGCAACATATGCTCCTGCAAAAAACATGAGACAATATTTCAGGCTGCTGTAAACTATGGCCACGACCCTGAGCAGTTTTTAAAAGAACTGAAAGGTTTTATATCAGAACATGAAAAGTCTAAAACAAGCTAAAACAATATTAGAAAAAATTAAAGATTATGATGATATACTCCTTTCAAGAACAAAAGTATCAGAAGCCCTTTTTTTACTGCTTAAGGACTACCTTCCTGAAGGTATGCTTGAGGACATAAAAAATATAGACAGGATAACTCCCCAGAAAAAAAGAGCCCTCATAGATTATACCCTCAAAACACTACAACAGATTAACCCACAGGACAAAGAAGAAAAAGAAGAGAAGAAGGTAATAGAAAAAATTTCCTTTGATGACTTTTTCAGAATTGAGGTAAAAAAGATCCCTTTTTTAAAACCTGTTGAAAAAAAGGCATTAAAAAAGGTGGGAATTCAGACCATATACGATGCTCTTTTCTTTTTCCCAAAAAGGTATGAAGACAAAAGATTCAAAAAGGTTGCAAATGTCAAAGATGGAGAAACAGCTCTTTTTAAGCTTGAGGTGGTAGATATCAAAAAGATAAATAGAGGTAAACTCAAGGTTCAGGTTATCCTCAAACAGGGGAACAGACTTTTAAATGCATACTTTGTCCATGATAAGCCTTTTTTATTCACATTTTTTCAAATAGGAAAAGAGGTTTATCTGTACGGTAAAGTTTCAGTTTACGGAAAAGATGCGTCAATGATTCAGCCTGAGATTTTCAATAACTTTGATGAGGTAGTACTTGATAGAATTCTGCCTGTTTACTCTCTAAGAGGAGATACAGCCGTCAAAACAACTTCCCAGACAATAAACCATCTCAGAAGAGCCATATTCAAGTTATTAAAAAAGTATGTAAAATACTTTCCAGAATATCTTCCAGAAACAATAAAAATCAGAAATAACTTTCCATCTTTACAGGAAGCTCTTATGAAAACCCACTTCCCTGATCATATTACGGACATAAACGAATTAAACCAGTTTAAAACAAATCATCAAAAAAGAATAATATTTGATGACCTGTTTATCCTTGAGCTTGCCTGTTTTTACAGAAAAAATATGCTTAAAGAAAACCCTGCTCCTGTCATAAAAACAGAAAAAGATTTTATCCAGAAATTTGAAAGCTTCCTGCCTTTTAACCTGACCTCAGATCAGAAAAATGCAATAATGGACATTCTGAACGACATATCAAAACCCTTTCCTATGAATAGAATGGTTCAGGGAGATGTGGGCAGTGGTAAAACTGTTGTTGCTGTTGCCTCATCTCTTGCTGTTGCACGGTCAGGAAAACAGGTTGCTGTTATGGCTCCTACAGAAATATTGGCAAAACAGCATTACACAAATTTTAAACAGATAATGGAAAAATTTGGTATAGAAGTTCACATCCTTACAGGAAGCACACCTGCAAAGGAAAAAAGAGAAATATATAAAAAAATGGAAACAGGGGAAGCAAAGGTTGTTATTGGAACACACGCACTTATTCAGGACGAAGTAAGATTCAAAGAGCTTGCTCTGGTAATAGTTGATGAACAGCACAGGTTCGGGGTTGAACAGAGAAAAGCTCTGATGGAAAAATCAGGAAAAATCCCCCATGTTCTTGTTATGACGGCAACCCCTATTCCGAGAACCCTTTCTCTCACACAGTTTGGTGATCTTGATATTTCAAAAATAAAGCAGATGCCTGCAGGAAGAAAAAAGGTTGAAACAGTAATATACTACGAAGATGAAAGGGAAAGAATGAACTCTTTCATAAAAAAAGAGCTTGA
>JALTAS010000215.1 GCA_027058925.1 Persephonella sp. | reverse complement strand
CCCAAAATAGTGATTCTTGATGACCCCCTTTCTGCAGAAGAACATAATGATCTTGGTGTGGCTTATGAAAAAAAGGGTATGCTTGATCTTGCAGAAAAGGAGTACAGAAAGGCTATAAAGAAAAGGAAAAACTGGGATATCCCTTATTTTAATCTTGGGAATGTTTATTTTAAGAAAAGAGATTATAAAAAAGCAATGGAGTATTACAAAAAAGCAATTAAGATAAATCCGAAAAACACAGATGCTATGAACAATCTGGCATATCTTTACTCTCTTGAGGGTAAATATTCTGAAGCTTTAAGGCTTATTAAAAGGGCTATATCAATAAGGTTCAAATCAGAATATCTGGATACTCTCAAAGAGATTGAGGAAAAAATATACAAATCTGAAGGATATTAAGATGAGAGTTATATCTGTAATAGGTAGTTCTACAGCCAAAGAAAACAGCGATGAGTACATATTTGCTTACCAGCTTGGAAAACTTATAGGGAAAAAAGGTTTTGCTGTGGTTTGTGGAGGAAAAGAAGGCATTATGGAAGCTGTATGTAAAGGTGCAAAGGAGGAAGGAGGTTTAACAATAGGAATAATGCCCTCATTGACAGGGGAGGAAGCAAACCCCTATGTTGAATTAAAGATCAATACAGGTCTTGGCCATCTCAGAAACGCTGTTGTTGTCGCAACAGGTGAGATAGTAGTTGCCATTTCGGGAAATTACGGTACTCTCTCAGAAATAGCATACAGCAAGATATTTGGAAAAACTGTTCTTGGATATAAAACCCACAATGTGGAAGGGGTGATACAGATTTATGAACCTGAGGATATTTTCAGATATATAAAATAAATGCCCCCGACGGGATTCGAACCCGTGTCGCCGGCGTGAAAGGCCGGTGTCCTAGGCCTGGCTAGACGACGGGGGCTTAATGGTGAGCCGCCTGGGGGTCGAACCCAGGACCACCGGTTTAAAAGACCGGTGCTCTACCAACTGAGCTAGCGGCTCAACCAACAGGCAAATATTATATGCAGACCTTGTATTTTTGTCAACAATTTTTAAATTTATCCGAAAATTTCAAAACAGACTTGACATTTGTAAAAAAAAGTTATATTTAGTATGCTCATTTAACAGCGGGAGGACGAACCATGGATATTGAAAAAATCAGGGAAAACCTACTGAAGAAAAAAACAGAAATCCTTGAATCCCTTGCAAACAATGACGGTAAAGATCTTAATGAAAAAAGCGGAGTTGAAGATGCTGCTGATGTTGTAACATCTGAAATGAGTAGAGAAACCCTTTACAAACTGTCTCAGGCTGAAAGGGAAACCCTTTTTTACATAGATATAGCACTAAAAAAGATAGAAAACGGTACATACGGTGTATGTGAGGAATGTGGAGCGCCTATTGGCGAAAAGAGGCTTGAAGCTATACCATGGGTAAGGCTATGTATAGAGTGCAGTCAGAATGAGGAAATACAAAAATCCTTTTCAAGCAAATCTGATGATATAGGCTTTTATCATATAATTCCCGGAACAATGGAAGACGAGGATACAGGGAAAATACCTGAATAATGAACAAAAAATTTAAGATCTTTTTAATGGTTTTTATCTTAATTGTTTTTCTTGATCTTCTAACGAAGGAGATCGCTGTCAGATTTTTATCACAGGTTGAAAAGATATCTGTTATTCCAGGTCTGTTTAATCTTACTCTTGTTTGGAATAAAGGTGCTGCTTTTGGCATTTTATCTGAAGCTCCGGAAATTATCAGAAAACTTGTTCTTATAGGTGCTTCTTCCATAGCTGCTGTCGTAACAATAATATACTCTTACAAAAAAAGATTTTCCCTTTCATACTGGGAAATGGTATTCCTTGCCTTAATAGCAGGTGGTGCTGTAGGAAATCTTTATGACAGAATTTTTATTGGTGCTGTTAGAGATTTTTTAGACTTTTACATCAAAAACTACCACTGGCCGGCTTTTAATATCGCAGATACTTCAATATCTATAGGAATTGCAGGTTTTATTATTTATGAACTTTTCTTCAAGAAAAAGTCATAATATTTTCACAAATCTGTCATATATTTTCTTGATATAATTAAACAGTTAATAATGGAGGAAAAGGGAAAAAATGATCGGGTATGTTTTTAAAAAGATATTTGGAACCAAAAATGAAAGGGAAATAAAAAAGATACAGCCTATAGTCCAGAAGGTAAATCAGCTTGAAGAGCAGTTTGACCAGCTTTCAAATAAAGAGATAAGAGAAAAAAGCCTTCAGCTTATTGAAAAGGTTAGATCAGATAAAGACCTGAGCGATGCAATAACAAGAGGAGAGATAGTTGACATTCTCCCTGAAGCATTTGCACTGGTTAAAGAGGCTGCAAAAAGAACCCTTGGTCTCAGACCTTTTGATGTTCAGCTTATAGGTGCTGTTGCCCTTCATAAAGGAAATGTTGCTGAGATGAAAACAGGTGAGGGTAAAACCCTTGTTGCATCAATATCCATATACCTTAATGCATTAACAGGGAAAGGGGTTCATCTTGTAACGGTTAATGATTACCTTGCAAAAAGAGATGCTGTCTGGATGGGATCTATTTACAAATTCCTTGGTCTTGATGTTGGGGTTATTAACACAAATCAGCAGTCATTCATTGTTCAGTGGGTTGATGAGGACAGGTTCAACGAAGCGATAGAAAAAGATATGAGGGTGTGGCCGAAAGGCTTTAAGGGAGAACTTCTTCCTTCAGAAAAATACAACATAGAAGCCCGTAAAAACTTTTTTACCCATGCTGTTGATGCAGAAAGGAGACAGGCTTATGAGGCTGACATTACTTACGGTACAAACAATGAGTTTGGTTTTGATTACCTTAGAGATAACATGGTATTCTCCATAGATCAGGTGGTTCAAGTAAAAGGACATCATTATGCGATCGTTGATGAGGTTGACTCAATTCTTATTGATGAAGCAAGAACTCCTCTCATAATATCAGGTCCCTCAGGAGAAGATGTTTCAATATACTACACGGCTGATGCATTTGTGAAAACCCTTGTTCCAGAGGAAGACTACATTGTTGACGAAAAAAACAAAACAGCTGTTCTAACAGAAAAAGGATCAGAAAAGGCAGAAAAATACTTTAACCTTGAAAATCTTTACGACCCTAAAAACATAGACATTCTGCATGCAATAACCCAATCACTAAGGGCAAACACCCTGTTCCACAGGGATGTTGATTATGTTGTAAAAGATGGGCAGGTAATAATCGTTGATGAGTTCACAGGCCGTCTTATGCCTGGAAGAAGATGGTCAGACGGCTTACATCAGGCTGTTGAGGCAAAAGAAGGGGTTAAAATAGAGGCAGAAAATCAGACTCTTGCATCAATAACATTCCAGAACTACTTCAGAATGTACGATAAACTGGCGGGAATGACAGGAACAGCAGAAACAGAAGCTGAAGAGTTTAAGGAGATATATGGTCTTGATGTTCTGGTTATACCAACAAACAAGCCGGTTATAAGAAAGGATTTTCCTGATCTGGTTTATAAAACAAAAAAAGAAAAGTTTGAAGCAGCTCTTAAGGAAATAGAAGAACTCCACAAACTTGGAAGACCTATACTTGTTGGAACAGCATCAATAGAAACATCAGAACAGCTTTCAGCACTACTCAAGAAAAAAGGCATTAAACACCATGTTCTTAACGCTAAACATCACGAAAAAGAGGCTGAGATAATAGCACAGGCAGGAAGAATAGGAGCTGTAACTATTGCCACAAACATGGCAGGCAGGGGAACAGACATACTCCTTGGAGGAAACCCTGAATTTCTGGCTAAAGAAATACTTAGAAGAAAAGGTTTAACCCTTGAAGAAGCAACAGAAGAACAGTTTAAAGAAGCTCTCAAGGAAGCTCAGAAAATAACAGCTGAGGAGAAAAAAAGGGTAATAGAACTGGGTGGACTTGCTGTAATAGGAACAGAAAGACACGAATCAAGAAGGATAGACAATCAGCTAAGAGGTAGAGCAGGAAGACAGGGAGATCCAGGATCTTCAAGGTTTTACCTTTCTCTTGAGGATGATCTGCTCAGACTGTTTGGTGGGGATAAACTGAAAACCCTAATGGACAGACTCAAAATACCTGATGGAGAGCCTATAGAGAGCTCAATGGTAACAAAAGCCATAGAAAATGCCCAGAAAAGAATAGAAGGGCAGAACTTCCAGATAAGGAAAAGATTGCTTGAGTTTGATGATGTTATGAATAAACAGAGACAGGTCGTTTATGCCCTAAGAAGGGATATTCTTGAAGGGGTAAACCTGAAAGAAGAACTTCAGCAGTGGCTTTATGATGTGGCTCTTTACTTCATAGACAAATATGCACCGGCGGAAGAATATCAGGAAAAATGGGATCTTGATGAGCTTGAGAAAACTTTCAAAGAATGGCTGAATGTTGATGTTAAAATACCGAGAGACAAAGAATGGGACAGAAAAGAGCTTGAGGAGTTTATTTTCTCTGAAGTAGAAAAAGTGTATTCCAGAAAAGAGGAATACTACGGCTCAGGTCTTATGAGAGAGTTTGAAAGATACATTACCCTTCAGGTTCTTGATAATCTCTGGAAAGAGCATCTTCACCTTCTTGACAGGCTTAGAGAGAGCGTTTATCTCAGAGGTTATGCACAGAGAGATCCTCTTGTTGAGTACAAAAAGGAATCATTCAACCTGTTTGAAGACATGATGTTCAGAATGAAACAGCACACTCTTGAGTATCTATTTAAGACAGACATAACATCAGAGGAAGAGGTTGAACAGGAGAAGAAAAAGTTAGAGGAAGAAACCCAGAAGCTCCTTGAAGAGGCACAACTCTCAACACAGGAAGAACAATCTAAAAAGAAAAAGAAAAAAGCTATAAAATACAAAAACAGAATGGAAAGAAGGAAAAAGAAGAAAAAATCAAGATGATTATTCGTAGGGGATCTCTTCCTCAAATCCCCATTCTTCTATCTCTTCTGTTTTTATTCTCTCCTGCCAGCATTTTTCACAGAAAAAAAGGTTATCAATATTTGGATCTTCATAAACAGGAACTCCTTGCTTACCACATTTAAAACAGTCTGTGTTTTTGCCTTCTATTTTTTTTAAATTCTCTAATTTTGTCTTTTCCATTGAAAAACCCCTTATTTTTTGACTAAATTAATGTCACAATAGTTTATCAACAATGATAAAAAACATAAGAGGAGAGAAAATGGAGAGTTTTGAGCAGATCAAAAGGGATTTTGAATTTAGAGATGAGGATGTGAGAAATATTCTGAAATTAAAAACAGTAATGGAAAGATATAAAGAAGAGTTTATAGAAAGGTTTTATAAATTTATATTCAGATTTCCGGAGGCAGGTAAATACTTAAAAAATGATGAAATAGTAAAAAGACATCAGGAAAAGCTGAGAGAATGGTACAGCAACCTTTTTTTAGGAAATTACGATTATGCTTACTTTCATAAACTTTATAGAATAGGTGAAAAACATGTTGAGATAGGACTTCCAACACATTATGTCAATGCATCATTTAATTTTATAAGAAGATTTTTTATAGAAAAGATAAATCAGGAATTTGGCCTTTCTGAAGAAAGGAACGCCCTTGTGGTATCAATAGGAAAACTGCTTGATATAAACCTTGATGTTCTTACAGCTGCTTACCGTGAAGAAGAACTGAGCAGATATCAGGTGATGACAAAGTTTGAAAAAACCCTTTTTGTAACCGCAAAAAGATTTTCTGATATGCTTGATTTTACACTTGTTGGAGCATTAATACTTGTTTCATTTTTTGTCTTAGGACTTTTTGTTTATGACATATACCAGCTTGTTTTCGGCATTGTTCCCTTTGATAAAGGAATTCTTATGACGCTCGGTACCCTGCTGGTTCTGTGGGCTGTTTCTGAGCTAATGCAGGAAGAGATAAAACACCTAAAAGGCGGTGGTTTTGCTATAGGGGCTTTTATAGGTGTTGCCCTCGCTGCGATAATCAGAAAAATCCTTATCGTTTCCCTTTCTGCTGAAAAATCTATTGAACTTTTGAGTTATGGAGCTATAGTGTTATCTCTTGGAATAGTTTACTGGTTACTTAAGAAAAAATAAATAAGGAGAAAAATTGAGATTAAAATTTAAAGACAGGTATGAATATTCTATATACTGGGAAAATCTTGTTGAGCTTGAAAGAGATGCAGAGAGGGAGTTTCACCTTAATGAGATAATGAGCCTTTCCGGTAAAGAAAGAGAGAAAAAAGGAAGAGCTGTACTTAACCTTAAAGGATCATTTTTAGGAACTATAGTTGGGGATTTTCTTGTTTACAGGTTTTACAGAGAGGATATGCCTGATCACCAGATAAATGTTGGAGATGTTGTTCTCGTCAGCAGAAAGCACCCTTTGAAAGATGGAATTGAAGGTACTGTTTTTGAAAAAGCAAAGAACTTTATAACAGTTGTGTTTTCCCAAAAACTCCCTCAAGGCAAAAAATGGAGAATTGATCTTTTTGTAAATGATATAACCTTCAAAAGAATGCTTGGGGCATTAGAGTTTTTTAAAAAAGGGTATTCGCTTTTTGATGAAAATGTAATTCTTGGAAATAAAAAACCTGAAGTCTGTCAGGAGGAGTTAGAATTCTTTAATAAAAACCTTAACGAGTTTCAGAAAGAAGCTGTAAAAAGAGCCGTATGCAGTCCCAAGCTATTTTTGATCCATGGTCCTCCAGGAACAGGAAAAACAACAACCCTTCTTGAAGTTATACTACAGCATGTAAAAAGGGGGGACAAAATACTTGCAGCAGCTGACAGTAATACAGCCGTTGACAACATAGTTGAAGGACTGATAAAAAGAAGTGTGGATGTTGTCAGAATAGGGCACCCTGCAAGACTGAAAAAAGAACTTCTTGATGTTTCAATAGATGCTCAGGTTGAAAAACACCCAAAATATCAGGAAATAAAGTCTTTAGAAAAAAAGATCCAGAAGTTAAGATCCCTTCAGGAAAGCTACCTTAAGCCTATCCCACAAAGAAGAAGAGGTCTTACCTACGATCAGATCTTAAGGTACGCAAGATCAGGAAAAAAGATAAGGGGACACAAAGCTGAAACTTTAAAAAGCATGGCTGAATGGATCAGACTTCAAAAAGAGATACAGAAGCTTATAAACCAGAAAAGAGATATAGAAGATCAGATAATTGATGATATTCTTGAAACAGCACAGGTGATATGTGCAACAAACTCGGGGGCAGGCTCTGATTTTCTTTTTGAGGACATTTTTGATGTTATTTTTATAGATGAGGCATCACAGTCAACAGAGCCTTCTTGTCTTATACCTGTTATAAAAGGAAAAAAGGTTGTTTTAGCTGGTGATCACAAACAGCTTCCACCTACGGTTCTTCACCCTGATGCCAGAGGTCTCTCATTTACTATGTTTGAAAGGTTTATAAAAATCTACCCTGAAAATTCTTACATGCTCAAAATCCAGTATAGAATGAACGATCTTATAAAGGAG
>JALTAS010000214.1 GCA_027058925.1 Persephonella sp. | reverse complement strand
CTTTGGTATGGTTTACTCAAAAGAGCTAACAATAAAATCTGAAGATGGTTTCATTCTGAAGGGATTTTTTGATTATCCTTCTGAAAAAAAGGATAAATACCCTGTTATTATTTTTGCCCACCAGTTTGGAACAACCCATATGATATGGTCTGAATTTGCAAAAGAGATGAGGGAGAAAGGTTATGCAACCCTTTTGATAGATCTCAGAGGGCACGGTCTTTCTGTAATTCAGAATGGCAGAGAAAACAGAATAATCTTCAATGAGAAATTTTCTTCTCTTGTTGATCTGATTTCCTTTTTTAAAAAAAGCAATAAAAAAGTAAATTTTTCTAAAATTCCTGAAGATATAGCACTCTGGATAGATTACATAATTGAGAATGAAAAGGTTGATCCTGACAGGATAATACTGATAGGTGCATCTTTAGGGGCAACATCAATAATACCTGTTGTGTCTATGCATGATATATCGGCGATTGTATGCATATCTCCCGGATCTCCAAGAATAATGGGAGAAGAAAATGTCAAGCTCTCCCTATCTTCCTACATAAAACCATCTATGTTTATATCCTCCCTAAACGATCCTGTTGGAAGCGAAAAATATTCAAGGCTATATATGAGAATGGCTAATAACGGAACTCTGTTAGTGGTTTCAGGAAAAGGACACGGTGTGGTATTGCTAAAAAAGGTAAAAGGATATATCTTACAGTTCCTAAAAAATTTTGAATGATCTGGAAAGATGAAAAAGATTAAGGTTGAAAAAAGGACAAACCTGAAGGATTTTATTGCCACATATCTGAACATCTCAAAAAACAGGGCAAAGGAGATTATTGACAGCAGAGTTGTCTTTGTAAACAACAGGAGAGTGTGGATATCTTCCTATATTTTAAATGATGGAGATGTTGTTGAGATTCCTCAAGAAGAAAAAACAGATAAATGGGGTATTGAAAAGAATATAATCTATGAGGATCAGTATATAATAGGCGTAAACAAACCCCCATTCCTTGAGTCTGAAAGCAAAAAGGGGAGCGTTGAGGACATACTCCGTTCTTTTAAAAAAGACAATAAAATAAAAGCTATCCACAGACTTGACAGGGAAACATCAGGTGTTCTTCTTTTTGCTAAGAATAACAATGTTTTTGAAAGGTTCAAAAAGGCATGGAGAGATAAGAAAATAAAAAAAGAGTACCTTGCAATATCGCATGGTGAAGCTGAATTTAAAAAAAAGGTTATAAACCTGCCTGTAGATGGGAAATATGCAAAAAGCTTTATATACACCGTTAAAACAGATTCAGGTTTTTCCCTTTTTAGAATAGAAATACCAACCGGAAGAAAACATCAGATAAGAATACACCTTTCAAAAGTAAGGTATCCAATTGTTGGGGATAAATTATACGGCTTGAAAGATATCAGATCTCCTCTTCTGAAAAATATAAAAAGGCAGATGCTCCATTCTTACAGGATATCTTTTTTTCACCCTTACACACGGAAAAAAACAGTGATAAAGGCAGATTTATTTCCTGACTTTGAAAATTTTGGAAAAAGGATAAGGTTATTATAAAATTTTATAAATTCATAAAGAGGTGGAAAAGTTGGAACTGAAAGAAGAAAAAAAAGTAATAAGGGTTGCCCACAGCCCTGATTCAGATGATGCATTTATGTTTTATGCAATTAACCACAATAAGATTGATACTAAAGGATACAGATTTATTGATGTTCTTTCAGACATTGAAACCCTGAACAGAAAAGCACTTGAAGGGGAGTATGAGGTTTCGGCAATATCAATACATGCTTTCCCATATGTTGCCGATAAGTATGCTCTTCTTTCAAGCGGGGCAAGTATGGGGGACAACTACGGACCTATGATTGTTGCCAGAGAAAGTTTTGATCCTGATCAGCTGAAAAACGAAAAAATAGCTGTTCCAGGAACACTTACTTCTGCATTCCTTGCACTTGAGCTTTACCTTGGAACAAAGGATTTTGATTATGAGGTAATACCTTTTGATCAGATCATACAGGCTGTAAAACAGGGAAAAGTAAATGCAGGACTGATAATACACGAAGGACAGCTGACCTATCAGGACGAAGGGCTTGTGTGTATTGTTGATCTTGGAAAATGGTGGTATGAGAAAACAGGAGGCCTTCCTCTCCCTCTTGGTGGAAATGTGATAAGAAAGGATTTAGGCGAAGAAGTGATGAAAGAGATTTCAGAAATTCTGAGGGAGAGCATAAAGTATTCCCTTGAGCACAGAGAGGAGGCTGTAGATTACGCCCTTAAATATGCAAGGGATATGTCAAAAGAAAAAGCAGACAGATTTATAGGAATGTATGTAAATGAGCTTACTGTAGATTATGGGGAAAGAGGAAAAAAAGCTATTGAGCTTTTTCTGAAAGAAGCCTACGAGAAAGGTTTTATAGAAAAACTTCCTGAAATAAAGTTTGTGTAAAGGGATGAGATGAGAATAATTCTCCTTGATGAAGACAGGGCAACATATCAGGTTCTAAGTGAGGTAGCTCAGCTCAGTGGTTCAGAAATAATTCAAATCACAGATATGGAAAAAGCAAAAAGGTTTGTGAAAGAGAATCCTGATATAGACGGAATTGTTGCAGAACAGAATATAAATGGGAAGCCAACATGGGAGATAATCCAGTACATGAGAAATGAAAAAGGCATCAGAGAGGTACCTTTTATCATTTTATCATCATCACTGACTAAAGATGAGAGAGATTTTTATAGTTATATGGGAGTTACAGCAATTCTTGAAAAACCTTTCAATCCCCTTGAGGTATTCACAGCTATAGTTGAATATCTGAAAAAAACAAAAGGTGAAGAATACGTAAAATCAAAACTTGAAGAAGAGGAAGTTGATAAAAACGCCCTTAAGGCTATTATTGAAAAACTGATAAACTTTCTCAAATCTATTTTTACAAGGAAATAAATGGAAAATCTTGATGAATGGCTTGAAAGATTGAAAGCTATTTCTGAAAGGGAAGGAACTGTTATTATTGTGGAAGGTAAAAGAGATGCACAAAAACTGCACAAATTAGGAATAAAAAATGTATACCAGATTAAAGGGAAAAGGTTTTATGACATTCTCGAAGAGATAGAAAACTTCTCTTACATTGTTATACTGACAGATCTTGACAAGCAAGGAGAAAAAATGTTCTCCAAGCTAAAGTATATTCTTGAAAGGGAAGGTATTCCTACAGATGGAAGGTTCAGACAGATGTTGAAAAAATTAGGAATAAAACATATAGAAGATATACCGATCAGGAGAGAACATGTTAGCAAAAAGGATAATACCCTGTCTTGATGTAAATAAAGGAAGAGTAGTAAAAGGTGTAAACTTTGTAAATCTTGTTGATGCAGGCGATCCTGTTGAAGCTGCGAAAGCCTACGATGAGGCAGGAGCAGACGAGCTTGTTTTTTTAGACATAACAGCATCAGCAGAAGATAGAAATATAATCCTTGATGTTGTGAAGGAAACAGCAGAGACGGTTTTTATGCCCTTAACTGTTGGTGGTGGAGTAAGAACCCTTGAGGACATCAGGAAACTCCTTGAAAGCGGTGCAGATAAGGTATCAATAAACACAGCCGCTGTAAAAGACCCTTCTCTTGTTGAATCCGCTGCAATCAGGTTTGGTTCATCAACGATAGTTGTTGCCATTGATGCTAAGCTTGTAGCCGATAACAAATGGGAGGTTTATATACACGGTGGAAGAACCCCCACAGGAATTGATGCTGTAGAGTGGGCAAAGGCTGTTGAGGATTTAGGAGCAGGTGAGATACTCCTAACATCTATGGACAGAGACGGGACTAAAAACGGGTATGACATTCCTTTAACAAAAGCTGTAAGTGAGGCTGTTTCTATACCTGTGATAGCGTCAGGAGGTGCAGGGAATAAAGATCACTTTTACCAGGCTTTTGCAGAAGGGAAGGCTGACGCCGCCCTTGCCGCCTCGCTTTTTCATTTTAAACAGCTAACAATTAAAGAAGTAAAGGAGTTTCTTAAAGAAAAAGGTGTACCTATCAGGCTGTAAAATCTCATAAAATCCACCTAAAAACTGTCATATATTGTGTGCTAAAATTTTATCCTAACCTTAAATCTTGGGGATTAAAAATGAAACAGATATTCATATACGACACAACCTTAAGAGACGGAACACAGGCAGAAGGTGTCAGCGTTTCTGTTGAGGATAAACTGAGAATAACAGAAAAACTTGATGAGTTTGGGGTTCACTACATTGAAGGGGGATGGCCCGGTTCAAACCCGAAAGATGATGAGTACTTCAAACAGGTTAAAAACCTGAAACTGAAAAACTCAAAAATTGCTGCCTTTGGATCAACAAGAAGGGCTTACCTGAGAGTTGAGGATGATCCACTTATACAGAACCTTATAAAAGCTGAAACACCTGTTATAACAATATTTGGGAAGGCATGGGATCTTCATGTTACAGAAGCACTCAAAACAACACTTGAAAACAACCTTGAGATGGTTTTTGACACAGTAAGATACCTTAAAGAGAACACACAAGAAGTTGTGTTTATAGGTGAACATTTTTTTGATGGATACAAATCAAACCCAGAATATGCTTACGCCGTAATGAAAACAGCTCAGGAAGCAGGTGCGGACTTTCTTGTTCTTGCTGATACTAACGGTGGAACACTTCCTAACGAAATTGAAAAAATAATCAACCTGGTAAAAGAGAAAGGTCTTAACGGAAAATTAGGGATACATGCACATAACGACAGCGACACAGCAGTATGGAACTCAATTGTTGCTGTTCTAAATGGAGCGGTTCAGGTTCACGGAACGATAAACGGTTTTGGCGAAAGATGTGGAAACGCAAACCTTTGCTCAATAATACCAAACCTGACACTAAAACTTGGATACGCCACCATACCGGAAGAAAAAATCAGAAAACTAAAAGAGATATCAAACTTTGTTGCAGACATAGTAAACCTTCCTGTTCCAAAAAATATACCGTTCGTTGGGGACAGCGCGTTTGCCCATAAGGGAGGAGTTCACGCATCAGCTGTGCTGAAAAATCCAAAACTTTATGAGCATATTGATCCTGAAAAGGTTGGAAACAAAAGAAAGATACTTGTTTCAGATCTTGCAGGAAAATCAAACATAATCTATAAGGCAAGAGAGCTGGGTTTTGACATAGACGAAAAAGATCCAAGAATAGCAGAGCTTGTCCAAGAGATAAAAAGGCTGGAGAACTACGGATACCATTTTGAGGCTGCTGAAGCATCCTTGGAGCTTCTCATAAGAAAACATCTTGGAATGCTAAAAAAATACTTTGATCTTGATGCTTATAGGGTTTTAATAGCAAGAAGATACACAGACAAAGAGCCTGTGTCTGAGGCAACAGTCAGAATAAAGATTGACAACCATTACGAGCATACTGCTTCTCTTGGTTTTGGTCCTGTAAATGCCCTTGACAGGGCTTTAAAAAAAGCTCTTGTTGGTATATATCCCTCACTGGCAGAGGTTGAGCTGATAGATTACAAGGTCAGAATAATAAATGAAAGTGCAGGAACAGCAGCAAAGATAAGGGTTCTGGTAGAAAGCAGGGATAGGGACAAAAAATGGGGAACTGTTGGCGTGTCTGACAACGTTATAGAGGCTTCATGGCAGGCTGTTGTTGACAGCTTCATATACAAGCTTGTAAAGGACGGGGTTTAATATGAGGATAGGCTGGATAGGTCTTGGGCATATGGGAATACCTATGGCTAATAACCTGTTCAAAGCAGGATTTGATCTTAAAGTGTGGAACAGAACATTATCAAAAGCAAAAGAGTCAGGCCTTCCATATGTGGAAAAACTTCAGGATCTTTTATCGGACAGGGAGATCATCATAACAATGCTTTTTGGTTCTGAGTCTGTTGAAGAGGTTTATACAAACATTGTGAACTCAAAAGTCTCCCTCAAAGGTAAAATATTTATAGACATGACAACGGTTCATCCTGAAACAGCAAAAAAAACAGCTGAAAAGGTGATAAAAAACGGTGCAGATTTTCTTGAAGCTCCAGTTTTAGGAAGCGTGAAACCTGCACAGGAGGGAAAGCTGACAATCGTAGTAAGCGGGGATAAGGAAACATTTGAAAAATGCAGAAAAATATTTGAAACACTGGGAGAAAACATATTTTACCTTGGTGATTTTGGTAAGGCTTCAACAATGAAGCTTATAAACAATACCGTTTTAGGCTCTTTTATGTCTGTTATCTCTGAAGCCCTTATCTTTGGAAAAAAAGCAGGACTCAATTCTGAAACAGTTATTGAAATCCTTTCAAAAGGAGCAGGCAAATCAGGAATTTTGGAAGCAAAGAAGGAAAAACTCCTGAAATCAGACTACACAACACATTTTTCTGTATCTCTCCTGCACAAAGACATATGTTATGCCCTTGATATAGCAAAAAGCATTAATTACCCTGCTGTTATGACAACCCAGACATTTAATCTTCTAAACTCGGCAAAAGCGAATAACTTTGGAGATAAAGACATATCATCAATAGTTGAGATATACAGAAAACTATCAAATCTTAAGGAGGAGTCATGAGAAAGGTCGCGTGGAGTGTGGCTCATCAGGAGTTTATAATCTCTGATCATTACTACTTTTCAAAACTCCAGAGATATGCAAAACAGTCTGACATACAGATAGATGAGGTTGATGATCTGCAAAAGTTTTCAAAATACGACACTGTTATATTTAACTACCCGGAGATACCATTTAATTCAGATGAGGTTGATTTTATACAGGATCTTGTAAAAAGCGGAAAAACTGTTGGGATATTTGGCTACTACAAAAATGAAGACAGAATAGCAGATACCTGCAATACCTTATCTGAGAGATTTGGAATCCATTTTAATGGAGACACGATCATTGACAACATAAATAACCATGAAGGGGATAATCTTCTGGTGCTTACCGGAGACACCTATAATCTACCTGACAACATAAAAAAAGTTATGCTCGCCTGTACAGACAGCCTGACAACAACAAAACCTGAGGTAAGACCTTTGATACACGGTGAAAATACTGCAGAATCAAAATATGGTAAAGAAACGATCCTTTTTGCTGAATACATTGACCCATCAGGAGGTAGATTTATAGCAGGAGGGACATGTGTTTTCTGGGATAACTACTCAATTGATCTTTACAACAATAAAGAATTAAGCCTTTACATTCTCTCAAGATGATAAAAGAAGGTGAAACTGTACAGCTTTCTGACGGAAAAAATAGATTTTTCCTGAAGATCAAAAAAGGTGAGGTTTTTGGTACACACAAGGGAAACATAAACCATGACGATATAATAACAGCAGGTTATGGAGGAGAGGTAAAAACACACAAAGGGCATAAGTTTATTATTCTTCGTCCAACAATCCATGACATCATCATGTACGGGATAAAAAGAAAAACCCAGATAGTATATCCAAAAGACAGCGGTTATATAACCCTGAAACTTGGAATTACAGACAGGATGAAAGTTCTTGAGTCAGGGGTAGGAAGTGGAGGGCTTACAATCGTTATGGCAAATGCC
>JALTAS010000213.1 GCA_027058925.1 Persephonella sp. | reverse complement strand
AATGGTAATTATAGCTGTATTCAAAAAGGAAGCTGATATTAAGGTTTAATGATATTATAATTTTAAAAAAAGTTGAGGGTCAGAAAATGAAACAGTTTGTTGTTAATGCTATCAACTACGACAAGAAAATTGTAACAACAGCTATAGAATCTGGAGCTGATTATATAATAGTGCCTGAAGAAAAGCTTCAGGAAGCAAAAAAGTTAGGAAGAGTAAAATTTATCACAGCAGATAAGGAAGGAAATCTATCTGAAAACTTTGTTTTTGTAACGATAAATGACAAAAAAGATGAAGAAAAAGCTGCAAAATTAGCTAAATCCGGAAAAAATGTTATAGTCAGAACTACAGACTGGACGATAATTCCACTTGAGAACCTTATAGCACAATCAGAAAACATCTATGCGATTGTCAAAAATGCAGATGAAGCGAGTATAGCTGTAGGGATACTTGAAAAAGGAGTAAAAGGAGTTGTTCTGGAAACAGAAGACCTGAATGAGATAAAAAGGGTTGCATCTGTGATAAAAGAAACAACAGAAAAAGTGCAGATGGTAAAAGCAAAAGTTACAGCGATAATACCTGTTGGAATGGGAGACAGGGTTGCTGTTGATACAACTTCTCTCTTTAAACGAGGCGAGGGTATGTTGGTAGGAAATTCATCAGCAGGAATGATACTTGTACATGCAGAGACAGAAGAATCTCCTTACGTTGCCTCAAGACCTTTCAGGGTAAATGCAGGGGCTGTTCATATGTACACAAGAGTTCCAGGAGGGAAAACGGTTTATCTATGTGAGCTTGAAGCAGGTAAAGAAGTTATGGCATACGACACAGAGGGAAACGGCAGGGCTGTAGTCGTTGGAAGAGCTAAAATAGAAAGAAGGCCGATGCTATTAATAGAGGCAGAGTATGAAGGTAAAAAATTAAGCGCTGTTCTTCAAAACGCTGAAACAATAAGACTTGTTAAAGGGGACGGATCTCTTATTTCTGTGGTCGATTTGAAAGAAGGAGATGAGATATTAGGTTATGTTGAGGAAGCCGGAAGACATTTTGGTATGAAGGTTGAAGAAACCATACTTGAAAAATAGGGGATGCTATGAATACAGCCTTTAAAGTAGGGCTATTTGTTTTGTTTATCTCTTTTATAGCAGGTTATCTTATTATAACTTTCAGTGGAAAAGAGTTTGGAGTCAAAACAAAGGAGTATATCCTTTATTTTAACGCTGTTGAGGGTCTTTCTCCAGGAGCAGATGTCCAGGTAAAAGGTGTAAAGGCAGGTAGGGTTGAAAAAATTGATTTTGAAAAAAACAAAGTTAAAGTAATCATAGGGATAAAATCAGATATACCAATTTACGAAGATGCGAAGGCTTATGTGAGAACACTTGGTCTTATGGGTGATAAATATATATATATAGATCCAGGGAATCCATCCTCAGGGGAATTATCTGCAAAAGGAATAATCAAAAGAACAGAAGTTTATGCAACAACTGAGCAGGCTTTCGCCTCTGCACAGGACATAGCAAAGAAAGTGGGAAAGCTTGTTGATAATCTTAATGAAGCCTTAGAAAAAGGAAACCTTAAAGAGATGATCCAGAATATAAGGCTTCTTGCAAAACATGCAGATCAGCTTGTTATGGAGAACAGGGGAAACCTGAAAAAATCAATAGATAATATAACCTTTATTACAGAAAGCCTGAAAAACGAACTGCCAGCCTTGATCAAAAAGATAGATAGAGTGGCAGAAAATCTTGAAGCTATAACAGGAGAGAATAGAGAAGATATAAGACAGCTTATAAAAAACCTGAAAGAGACTTCCGTAGCTCTTCGGGAAAAAACACCGCAGGTTCTTGATGAGATAGATCAGGCAGCAAAAGTTATAAAAGGAACGGTTGGGGAAAATAGAGAGGATATAAA
>JALTAS010000212.1 GCA_027058925.1 Persephonella sp. | reverse complement strand
TTTCTGAAGCTCTGAAGTATTCAGACTGGTCTTTGACAAGACCCAGAGGAGAAATCCGGTCAAAGTAATCTGATACTCTCTCCCCATTTTTGTTAAATATAGCCCATTTAACATTTTTTAAGTCTTTCAGGATATTTTCCTGATTAATACATTCTTCTGTTGCTATAAAATATTCGCTCTCCCCTTTTGGATACCCCTCCTTAAAATAGTAAGAAAATTTTTCATACATAGGCCTGCCTCCTTTTTATTTTAGGAATAATAATAAATGGCAGGATTTTGTACTATGATATTTTTCATCAGATATAATTATAAAAAAACGGTAGGTGTGAAATGCTAAACAAAAAATATCTTGAGAATTGGGATAAGGAGTACTTCTGGCACCCTTTTACACAGATGAAGGTTTACAGAGAAGAGGAAAACATAATAGTTGAAAGGGGAGAAGGGGTTTATGTTTACGACATTTACGGCAGAAAATATCTGGATGGCGTTGCTTCTCTATGGTGCAATGTGCACGGTCACAACCACCCGAAGCTAAATCAGGCTCTTATGGAGCAGTTGCAAAAAATAGCTCACTTCACTACACTTGGAGCATCAAATGTTCCGGCTGTGGTTTTTGCAAAAAATCTTGTTGATATCACTCCTCCAAAGCTGAAAAAGGTTTTTTATTCTGAAGATGGTGCAGAGGCTATGGAGATAGCCATAAAAATCGCTTACCATTACTGGTATAATAAAGGAGAAAAGAGAAAAACAAAGTTTGTTACACTTTCGGAAGCATACCATGGGGATACGATAGGAAGCGTATCTGTTGGAGGAATAAATATATTCCATGAAAGGTATAAACCTCTTTTATTTGATGTTTACAAGTTGCCTTCCCCGTATCTTGAGGCTGTGAAAAAGGTCGGCAGAGAGAAAGCTCTTGAGTTTGACACAACAAAAATACTTATTGAGGAGGTTGAGGATTTTATATTTAAAAACCATCAGGAGATAGCAGGATTTGTTCTTGAGGCAGGTGTTCAGGGAGCTGCAGGAATTCTTCCATTTCCAAAGGGCTATCTGAAAGAGATTAGGAGGATATGTGACGAGTACAACATTCTTATGATAGTTGATGAGGTTGCTACAGGTTTTGGAAGGAGCGGTTATATGTTTGCATCTGAAAAGGAAGGAATTGAGCCTGATATTATGGCTCTCGGCAAAGGGATAACAGGAGGATACGTGCCCCTTGCTGCCACACTTGTTACAGATGATATCTTTGATGCGTTTTTAGGCGAGTTTGGGGAAGCCAAGCATTTTTATCACGGTCATACATACACGGGTAATCCTCTTGCCTGCAGTGTTGCCATCGCAAATCTTGAGGTTTTTGAAGAAGAGCAGACATTAAAAAAGCTGCAGCCCAAGATAAAGCTTCTTGAGGAAAGGTTAAAGGAGTTCTGGGAGCTTAAACATATTGGAGATGTCCGTCAGTACGGATTTATGGCAGGTATTGAGCTTGTAAAGGACAAACAAAAGAATCAGCCCTTTCCATACGGTGAAAGGACAGGGTTTAAGGTTGCGAAAATGATGATTGAAAAAGGGGTATGGGTCAGACCTCTTGGTGATGTTATGGTTATAATGCCACCTCTTGTTATAACAGAAGATCAGCTGAATTACCTGATTGATGTTATGTTTGATAGTATAAAGGCTCTTGAGGATTAGTATTACCTTTTTTTGTATATGATGCTGTTCCTATGTTTTTGTTTTATAAACATTTTGCAGGCTTCAGGAATTCTTTCAGTATGGCCTAAAATAAGATAACCTTCCGGTTTAAGCATACTGTAAAATGTGGCTATCGTTTCTTTTCTTGAATGTTCATCAAAATATATAAACATATTTCTTGAAAAGATTATGTCAAACTTTCCAAGCCTTTTCATAC
>JALTAS010000211.1 GCA_027058925.1 Persephonella sp. | reverse complement strand
CCCTTTATCTTTCCCATGCTTTTTTTTATGTTTAACCCTTCTATCTCAAATATTATGTGATCTGCGGGACGAACAGGTTTTCTGAACTTTGCACTGTCAATGCCTGCAAAAAGAACGGTAAAATCACCATCTGCACCTTCAGCTTTTAATTTTTTTATCATAAGGTAAGCCCCTGCCTGTGCCATAGCTTCAATTATCAAAACACCGGGCATCACAGGATAATCAGGAAAATGCCCATTAAAAAACTCCTCATTTACAGTAACATTTTTCAGAGCCTTTACCTTTAGATTTGGTATATCAAGCTCAATAATTCTGTCTATAAGTAAAAAAGGGTATCTATGGGGAAGAATATCTTTTATTTCAAGGACATCGGCAAACATTATCAGCCCTCCTTTTTTCAGCTAATATATCAGATTCTAATAAAAATATCCAAGACAACAACTATCATATACATTATGCTGATGTATCCATTCACTGTGAAAAATGCCACATTTATCTTTGATAGGTCATCTTCCTTTATTAATGTATGTTCATAAATCAAAAATCCTGTAAGAATCATAAGACCTGCGTAATAAATGTAGCCTAATCCTGCAAAATAACCTGTCAAAACAAGAAAAACAAATGTAAGCAGATGGAAAACCCTTGCAAACAGTATTGCTTTTTTTATCCCGAACCTTGCCGGAATAGAGTGAACACCGGCTTTTCTGTCAAACTCCACATCCTGAAGGGCATAAAAGATATCAAATCCTGCCACCCAGAAAGCCATACCAAGCCCTAAAAAAACTGTTGAGATCTCAATCTCTCCTTTTAGGGCAACAGACACAGCTACAGGAATGATAAAGTAAACTGCACCAAGTATCAGATGGACAAAATTTGTAAACCTTTTCCCCAGGGGATAAATAGTCAAAAGCAAGATAGCAACAGGAGACAGATAAAAAGCAAGTTTATTAAGTTTATAAGCTGAAAATATTAAAACAGCTGATGATATTACAGCAAGAACCAATATCTCTCCTGCTTTAACAGCACCTGTGACAGAAACCCAGTTTTTTGTTCTTGGATTAAGCCTGTCAAAGGGAAGATCAAAAAATCTGTTGAATGCCATTCCAGCTGTTCTTCCTGAAACTGCAGCGATCAGAACCCACAGCAGTTTCTCAACAGGTGGAAGACCTTTTTCCACTATAAAAACAGCCGCCAGTACAAAAGGCAGGGCAAAGATAGTATGTTCAAACTTTACCAGTTGTGCATACAGCTTAAGTTTATTAATCATTGAAATCCACCTTTTTTATTATCTCCATAAGATTGTTCACAACCATATCCACTTTTGAACTTTTTTCAAGATCCTTTTCTGTATATTTACCTGTGGTGACAAAAATGGTTTTTAACCCATATTTTTTATAAC
Source organism: Persephonella sp. (assembly GCA_027058925.1). Taxonomy (GTDB): domain Bacteria; phylum Aquificota; class Aquificia; order Aquificales; family Hydrogenothermaceae; genus Persephonella_A. Next base: position 519 of record JALTAS010000211.1, on the reverse strand, counting down.
CTTCCAGATCAACAAATATATCATCACTTATTATGGCTATTTTTTCCTTTTCTTTTACAGACAGTTTCTCAAAAAGAAATCTGTTGTAATCATCTCCCATCTTACCAAAATGTTTAAAGTTCTGATTGCACTGGCATGCTGTTGAAAACATCTTTGCAACAGTTCCAACACCTGGAAATAAAAGGCCGTCTTCATCTTTTGATATGATATTTTTATTTAATGCATAAAGTTTAGCCCCATAAGTTTTTAATGCTGTTGTTCCTATTTTCATCTTCTGAAAATTGAACTCCTTATCAAGACCAACAAGAACCCCATCAACTTCAGGATTTTCTATAATATCAAACCCTTTATCTTTTAAGAACTTTTTAAGATTTTGTGAACCTATAACAAAAATTTTTTTAATTTTTTCTTTTTTTAAAACTTCCGGTGCAACAACAAGAGGAGTGATTATTTGATCAGTATTAATACTGAAACCCCATTTCTCCATTCTTGAAATTATCTCTTCAGGGGGAAATCTTG
>JALTAS010000210.1 GCA_027058925.1 Persephonella sp. | reverse complement strand
GTTTCATCTGAACTAAGTGGGGTATAAAGAATTGAAGGCAAACTTCTTGTATCATTTGACAATTGGTTTCATCTGAACTAAGTGGGATGCTTTATCCCACTACTTTGTAATCTTTAATCTTTATGAAATCTTTTATTTTTTCAGCCATTTGCTGTGGAAGAAGTCCAAGCTCTTCTTCAAGCTTATCTATCTTTCCATGCTGTACGAACCTGTCTGGAATTCCAAATCTAAGAAGTTCATTTACAAATCTGTTATCAAGAATATATTCTGCTACAGCTGAGCCAAACCCACCGTTTAAAGCTCCATCTTCCATTGTAACTATATATTTATGTTTTTTCAAAATTTCATTTAAAAGATCTTCATCCATAGGTTTTATAAATCTCGCATTAACAACGGTTGGATTAAATCCATACTTTTTAAGCTGTTTCCTGACCTCTAAACCTTTTTGAACATATTTTCCAACAGCAAGTATGGCTATATCCTTTCCTTCCTCAAGTATTTCCCAGCTTCCTATAGGTATTTCATTAAATCCTTTTGCTTCTTCACCAACAGCAGAACCCCTTGGATATCTTATGGCAAAAACTTTACCAGAATTAACGGCTGTATAGAGAAGGTCTCTCAGTTCCTGCTGATCTTTTGGCGCAGATATAACGATATCAGGTATCGTCCTCAAAAAGGCTATATCATATATTCCATGATGCGTTGGACCATCTTCACCAACAAGACCTGCTCTGTCTATAGCTATAACCACAGGCAGATGTTGAAGTGCTATGTCGTGGATAACCTGATCGTAACCCCTCTGCAGAAAGGTTGAGTAATAAGACAAAACAGGTTTCATACCTTCAGCTGATAGTCCTGCAGCAAATGTTGCCGCATGCTGTTCCGCTATACCAACATCAAAAAATCTGTCAGGAAACTTCTCGGCAAATTCTGTGAGACCAGAGCCTTCTTTCATAGCAGGTGTTATTACGACAATTTTTTTATCTCTTTCTGCAAGTTCTACTAAAGCTTTTCCAAAAACCTTACTCCAAGACGGAGGAGAACCTACCTTTTTGATAGGAACGCCAGTTATCTTGTCAAATGGAGAAATACCGTGGAAAGGGGTTGGGTTTTGTTCTGCCGGAGTGTATCCCTTTCCTTTTTGCGTCAAAACATGAACAATAATAGGTCCCCTCATTTTTTTGACATTTTCAAGGGTTTTTTCAAGCTCAGCAAGATTATGTCCATCTATAGTTCCAACATAAGTAAACCCAAGTTCCTCAAATATAATTCCGGGAGCAAAAAGGCCCTTTACATACTCCTCAAACTTCCTTGCGATTTTAGCCCCTGACTCCCCAAAAACTTTTTTTATTACATCTTTTAAGGTCTGTCTTGACTTTTGGAAAACCTCATTGGTTATTATCCTGTTGAAATATGTGAAAAGAGCTCCCACATTTGGAGATATTGAGATCTGGTTATCGTTCAAAATCACTATAAACTTATCAGGATCAAGCCAACCAGCGTGGTTCAGCCCTTCAAAAGCCTGTCCTGCAGTCATAGCTCCATCGCCTATAACAGCAACAGTCCACGCTTCTTTTTTTAAAAGATCCTTTGCCTTTCTCATTCCAAGGGAAGCTGATATTGATGTACTGCTGTGTCCTGCTCCAAAATGATCATACTTGCTCTCTGTTCTTTTTAAAAATCCTGATATTCCTCCATACTGTCTGAGAGTTCTAAACTGCTCTTTTCTTCCCGTAAGTATTTTCCATGAGTAAGCCTGATGACCAATATCCCATACAATTCTGTCAACTTCCGGATCAAAAACCTTTAGCAGTGCAACAGTAAGCTCAACAACCCCAAGTGAAGGACCTATATGCCCACCATTTTTTGATGTTACATCTATTATGTAATCTCTTATCTCATTTATAAGAGTATTAAGATCCTT
>JALTAS010000209.1 GCA_027058925.1 Persephonella sp. | reverse complement strand
GAGCTGATGAAAGAGCTTTCTCAGGAAGCCCAGTTTATAGTGGTAACCCTTAGAGACACTATGGCATCTTATGCAGACAGGCTTCTTGGTGTTTCTGCAAGGGAAGGAATATCAAGCGTTTACAGTCTTGAACTTTCTGAAGTTTTATAAACGGGGAGGAAACTATGATAACAAAAATACTGATTACAGGACATTTTTCGGCAGGGAAAACACAGCTAATAAGCACACTTTCAAGAGATATCCTCTCAACAGAGGTAAAGATCAGCTTAGAGGAGGAAAAGAAAAAAGAAACAACAACGGTGGCTATGGATTACGGAAAGATAAAAACATCAGGTTTTTATGTTCATCTTTTTGGAACACCGGGGCAGGAAAGGTTTGATTTTATGCTTGAAATCCTTGGAAAGGACCATGATGGGGCTGTCGTTGTTGTTGATAGTGCGGATCTCCTTAATATTAAAAAATCAGTAAGATTTATAGACTTTCTAAGGAAACAGGGGAAACCTTTTATTGTTGCCTGTAACAAACAGGATAAAGACAGCTGTATGAATCCCAGAGAGATTGCCATACTTTTAAACCTTCCAGAAGAGGTAGTCTTCCCACTGATCGCTTATGATAAACACAGCTGTTTATACATTATTGACAAGATAATCAGTCATATTTCCTCAAGTAGAAAGGCAGCTTAAAAGGGTAAAGCCTTCAGATAAATGGTAAAATATATAATATAAAATCTGGAGGTAAACCTTTTGGAACTGATTATAGATAAAACAGATCTTCAAAATGTTCTAAAAAAAGCCATATCTGCAACAGAAAAGAAATCAGCACTCCCTATACTCTCAAACTTCCTCCTTGAAGCAAAAGATGACAGACTTATTGTTCAGGGAACTGACCTTGAGGTTCATGTATCTGTTTCAGTTTTTGCAAAAGTTGAAAATGAAGGAAAAGCCTGCGTCAATGCAAAAAAACTTACAGATATATCAAGACTCCTTCCAAGTAATGAAGTTTATATAAAGCTTGAGGAGAATGTTTTAAAAATAAAATCAGGGAAAACAAAATACAACCTGCCGGTTGTATCTTCTGAAGATTTTCCAATGATGTACCCATTTCCTGAAGACAACGCTTTTATTGTCTCAGGAGATGAACTACAGAAAGCCATATCAAAAACCTCTTATGCCACATCAAAAGAAGAAACAGGTTACGCACTTCAGGGAGTTTTATTTAGATCTCTTGATGGAGAGATAGACCTTGTTGCTACAGATGGGCATAGACTAGCTCTCTACACGATAAACAGAAACGGAAGAGGCGAGGTAAATATAATAGCACCCCAAAAAGCATTAAACGAGCTAAAAAAACTTCTAACAGGTCTTGAAGATGTTGAGATGGCATCCACAGATCAGTATGTTTTTTTCAGAACAAAAGAGTGGATACTTATGTCAAGGCTTCTTGAAGGATCTTTTCCTGATTACACAAAGGTTATACCTCAGGAATACAACATACAGATAAAATTGAACAAAAAAGAGTTTTTAGATGCTGTAAAAAGGGTTTCAGCTGTTATTGAAGGAGATCCAAAACCTATAAAGCTAATCCTTAAAGAAAACAGCCTTGAGCTTATATCAAGATCTGCAGAATATGGGGAGGCTGTTGATGAGATACCTGTTGATTATGAAGGAGAAGAGTTCACTATTGGTTTTAACGCAAGATATCTGATAGAGGCTATTGATGTTATAGATGGGGATGGTGTGATAATCAGGTTTACAACGCCAAACGCACAGACACTAATAATTCCGGAAAATGAAAATGACAGATACAAGGCTATTGTAATGCCTATGGAAGTTGCATAAATTAGAATGACTTAATTTGTCAGGAGGTAAAAATTTGTCAGAAGAAGTAAAAAAGAATACGGAAGAATACAGAGCAGAAGCTATAGATGTTGTTGAGGGTCTTGACCACGTAAGGGCAAGACCTGCAATGTACATAGGGGACATCTCTGAAAGGGGTCTTCACCATCTTGTCTGGGAGCTTGTTGATAATGCTGTTGATGAGGCCATGGCAGGCTATGCCAAAAATATATCAGTCATTATAAATGACGACGGTTCAATAACGGTGGAAGATGACGGTAGAGGAATTCCTGTTGATATCCACCCAAAAACAGGTAAGCCTGCCGTTGAGATGGTTTTTACAGTACTGGGAGCAGGAGGTAAGTTTTCAAAAAAAGCTTACCAGTATTCAGGAGGCCTTCATGGTGTTGGAGCATCTGTTGTTAATGCTCTCTCAAGATGGCTTGTTGTTGAGGTCTATAGGGATGGAAAGGTTTACAGACAGGAGTATGAATTTGGAAAGCCTGTAACACCTTTGAAGGTTGTCGGAGAAACGGTAAAAACAGGGACAAAAGTAACATTTATGCCTGATGATACCATATTTGAGACTGTTAATTTTAAGTACGACACAATCTCAAAAAGGATAAGGGAGCTTGCTTTTCTCAATCCGGGAGTAAGGTTTTTTGTTGCCGACAAGAGGAAAGATATAGAGGAGGAGTTCCTCTACAACGAAGGAATAAAAGATTTTGTAAGAATACTTAATCAGGCAAAAGATCCCCTTTTTGATGAGGTTATATATCTGAAAGATGAAAAAGAAAGGATAATCGTTGAGGTTGCCTTCCAGTATACAAAAAGCTACAACGAGGTTATAGAAAGCTTTGTAAACAATGTAAAGACTGTAGAAGGGGGAACCCATGTTGCAGGTTTCAGATCTGCTCTTACAAGAGCGATGAACAAGACCTTATCAACAATGAGACTTCCAAAAGAGCTCAAAGGAGGAATAAAAGGAGAAGATCTGAGGGAAGGTCTTACAGCTGTTATCTCTGTCAAAGTTCCAGAGCCACAGTTTGAAGGTCAGACAAAAGCAAAGCTTGGAAATCAGGAAGTTAAGAAAGTGGTAGAAACCGTTGTAGGGGATTACCTGCTTGACTACTTTGAAAAAAACAAAGAGATAGCCGTAAAAATAGCAGAGAAAGCCATAGAAGCTGCTGTAGCAAGAGAAGCAGCAAGAAAGGCAAAAGAGATATCAAGAAGAAAATCATTTCTTGAGGATACATCTCTTCCAGGAAAGCTTGCAGACTGTTCAGAGACAGACCCTGAAAAGTGTGAGCTTTTCATAGTTGAGGGTGAGTCTGCAGGAGGTTCTGCAAAACAGGGAAGAGACAGGAGAACCCAGGCTATACTCCCACTGAAGGGAAAAATTCTGAATGTTGAAAAGGCAAGGATAGACAAGATATTATCAAATGATGAGATCAGATCAATAATAAATGCGATCGGAACTGGAATAGGTCTTGGCTTAGATGAAGGTGACGAAGGTTTTGATATAAACAAACTTAGATACCACAAGATAATCCTTATGGCTGACGCAGATGTTGACGGATCACACATAACGACACTTCTTCTTACTCTGTTTTACAGGTATTTCCCACAGATCATAGAAAACGGATTTCTATACATCGCCCAGCCTCCCCTTTACAAGCTAAAAAAAGGAAGATCAGAGATATATGTAAAAGATGATGAAGAGCTCTCAAGAATAGTGATTGATTTTGCATCAGACGAAATAAAGTTTGAGAATGTGGATTTAACAAAACTGCAGATAAAGGAACTTGCAAAACTTGGAAAAGAGTTTTCAGATCTGAAAAAAAGCCTCCTTAAAAGAAAGGACAAAAAAGTTGTTGATGCTGTCTTAGACCTTAAAATAAAAGATGATGATCTTTCTCAGGAAAATACTGTTTCTCAGATAGTTGATAAGCTTAAGAAAAAGCTTGATGAAAATTATGATGTTTACTATGAGTATGACCCGATAGAAGGTGAGTATGATATTTACTGTGAAAGAAAAGAAAGGTTTGGAAAAGTTGTAAATAAGATAAACTCATCCTTTCTTACCTCTTATGCTTACAAAAGGCTTTTAGAACTTCAAAAAGAAATTTTTAGTATAATCGGCGATCTTCCAGTCAGAATGTCATACAAAAATAAAGAGGCAGTAGTTTATGATCTTGACAACCTTTACGAAACAATATGGGAAGCCGGAATACAGGGTGTTGAGATACAGAGATACAAGGGTCTTGGAGAGATGAACCCTGAACAGCTGTGGGAAACAACAATGAACCCAAAAACAAGAAGGCTTATGCAGGTAACACTTGAAGATGCTGCACTTGCAGATGAGGTATTCTCAATACTGATGGGAGACAAGGTTGAACCCAGAAAAGAATTCATAATGAAATATGCAAAAGAAGTTAAGAACTTAGACGTTTAAAGGGATTCGTTTTTGGGGGAGTTCTGATGATCATATGTTATGATCCTGCAGAAGGGAGTATATGTGATTTTGAAAGCATAAAAAGAAAAACAAAAGGTCTTGATATAAATCTTGAAACAAGTGATTTTACATTTGAACTGCAGTTAGATGATAAACATAAATTCATATTCTCCTGCTTCTATGAAAGCAATGCAGGAAGCATATCTGTTTACAGAAATCTGGAATCTGATCTTGCAGATCTTCAGCAGGTTTTTACAATTTTTTTAAACTTTGGAGATAAAAAGGTAAAAAATCTATACCTGAAAAGAATCTGGGATTATATAGAGGAAAGAATATTCTTAAAATATGGAAAGGTTCTATCTGATCTGAACCCTCCATTTGTGATCATATATAGACACAAAGAATTTTTTAATCTTCCTGAAAAAATTTCAGGTGAGATTCTGGAAATGACCCTCTCTTTGACATCAAAGATAGAGGAAAAATTAAAAAAATAAAAATATAATGTTTGTATGGAAAATTTCTTAAGATTAGTAAAAAAGCTTGGTAGATTAAAGGTTATTGAGGATCCTGTTGATGTTGAGCTTGAGATCCCTCACATAGCATATATAGAGATAAAAAAAGAAAAACCGTATGTTCTGCTTTTCACAAATCCTGTGGATTCAAAAAGAAAGTATAAATACCCTATTCCCGTTGTTATGAATGCTTTCGCAGGATTTGATATGACACAGAAAATCTTTGGAAAACATCCTGATGAGATAGCAAGAGAGATAGAAGAACTTCTTCACCTGAAACCTCCTTCATCACTAAAAGAAAAGATAGACACATTAAGGCTTCTTTTAAAGCTTAGAAATGTTTTTCCAAAGAGGGTAAAAAGGGAAGGAATCTGCCAGAGAATAAAAATAACAGGAGAAAATATAGATCTGTTCAGACTTCCGGTGCTGAAAACATGGGAAAAAGATGGAGGAAGATTTATAACAGCAGGGCAGGTTTACACAAAAAGTCTTGACGGTAAGCTACAGAATTTGGGACTTTACAGACTTCAGATTGTTTCAAAGGATGAGATGCTTATGCACTGGCAGATTCACAAAGATGCGAGCCATTTTTTTGATCAGTACTACAGGGCAGGAAAAAAGATGCCTGTTACTGTTGCAATAGGTGGAGATCCCCTTTACACATGGTGCGGTCAGGCACCGCTTCCTTACGGTATATTTGAGATACTCCTTTACGGCTTCATTAAACAGAAAAATCCAGTTCTGGTTAAGTCAATTACGAACGACATTTATATCCCTGAAGATGCAGATATTGTGATAGAAGGTGAGGTGGATCCTTCAGATTTTAGACATGAGGGACCTTTTGGGGATCATACAGGATACTATACACCTGTAGAGAACTTTCCTGTAATGAAAGTTAAGATGATAACGATGAAAGAAAACCCATATTACTATGCAACTGTTGTTGGAAAACCTCCTGTTGAAGACAAATATATGGGCTGGGCAACAGAGAGAATATTCCTTCCACTTTTAAAAACAACAGCCCCTGACCTTGTAGACTACCACATGCCTGAAAACGGGGTTTTCCACAACCTTATACTTGCCAAGATAAAACCGATGTATAAGGGGCATGCAAAACAGATAATGCATGCATTCTGGGGTGTAGGTCAGATGAGCTTTGTTAAACATGCTGTTTTTGTTGACAGTGACGCTCCTGATCTTACTAACTATCCGGAGATAACAAAATACATACTTGAAAGGTTAACAGAAAAGTCTTTTCTCATAACAGAAGGGATAGTTGATCAGCTTGATCACTCCAGTTATGAGCCTCTTGTTGGAGGAAAGTTAGGTGTTGATGCTACAGATAAACCGGTGGAGAAAAAGATTAGCCCTCTGTCTGATGAAGATCTTCTCCACAGGATAAAGCAGTTGGACAGCGATGTAATAGATCTGAAACAGTATATGACACAAACCTCAAACCCTATCACAATTATTAAGGTAAAAAAGACAAAACCAGTTAAAGAAATTTTCCAGAAGTTAAAAAGCCTGAAAGATCATTTAAGAATAGTAATCTTTGTTGATGATCAGAATAATGATCTTGATAACCCCTATATGCTTGTATGGAGAGTGACCAACAATATAGATGCCCTAAAAGATGTCTGGATTGAAGAGATATGGGGGATTGATGCCACAAAAAAATGGGAGATAGATGGATACCACAGATATTGGCCTGATGATGTCTTCTGCACAAAAGAAGTTGTGGAAAAGCTTATAGAAACAAAACTAATAAATGTTGATAGATCTTTTTTAGAAAGATACCAGATAGTGGAAAGGGAGGGCTGAAACCCCCTTAATGTTTTTCTTCATGTCCTTTATGCATAAAATATACAGATAAAGCTATTAAAAATACTCCAATACTCAGAAAAAGAAGATTTTTTATGTCTGTGTATTTAAACTCTATAGCATATTTGAAAAATGTGACTATAAGAACCATCAGTATAACTTTTGCCAGCTTTTCTTTAAGCTGATCAAGGGTGTGGACAACAAGAATTTTAGATGATTTTGTGTCTTTTTCCATTGGATCTATCTTTGATATAAAAAGCTCATAAAGACCCAGACCAAATATAAGAAGAACAGTTGCTATAAGATATACATCCACAGCAGAGACTATGTTTTTAATAGCCTCTTTGTGAAATTCCTTAAAATACTCTTTTGAAGAAAACATATGGGTAGCATCTTTAATAACTATATAAATGTCATATGTTCCTATCAAAACCAGAACAAAAGCCGCAAGAACACTTGTTACAACAGCAAGAAATATCATAAATCTGCTTTCCCATAATATTCTCTCAATAATTGTTTCAATAATTTTGAACAAGACTATCCCTCCTATATTTTGAGTAATTACAATAATATTATGACAAATTAAAGGCAGTTGCCCCTATGAGATAGATTACATTGTTAGATCTAAAATATCTCCTGCTTTTTTTATATCTTCAGAGGAGGGTTTTCTGCTTTCAGGGGCGATCTCTTTTATCAGCTGGGCAAGAATGTATATTAATGTTCCAACAATTTCTGGTAACCTTTTTTCAACTTCTGCCTCAAGGGGATATTTTAGTGGAGGCATTGTTGCAAGGAAGTTAAGAACATCCTCCACAGCTATTTCTTCCTCAAGCTTTTTAAATTTCTGCATAGATTCTAAAAATCCTTTTGTTAGTGGAATATCAGATTCCCAGATAACCTCCCTGCCGTTGTAATTTGCATTTCTCTCTCCAACAAGAAGAAGGTCATACAATTTTTTTTCAACAATATCTGTGATTTCTTTTACTTTGCTTTTTTCCAGATCCAGACCTGCAGATTTTCTCATTAATACTTCTAATTTTACAGCTCCTACTAC
>JALTAS010000208.1:520-7705 GCA_027058925.1 Persephonella sp. | reverse complement strand
CAAATAGCCTTTGCTACTTCTTCATTTTCACCCTGTTTTAATGCGTAATGCATTCCCATAATTCCCTGAAGCTCGTCAAACTCTTTAACCATTTCTGTCAGGAGATCACATTTTGAGAGCTTGTTTGCTCTTAAAAGACATTCCTTTTTATTAAATCCTACCAATTCAGATATTAAAGATGCTATCTCACCATTTCTCTCAACCTTTTCAAGCATTGAACCAAGTTTATGATGGAACTGGATACCTGCAAGTTTAGGATAGAAATCCTCAAGATTGTGTTTCAGATCTTCTTCGTAGAAAAATAATGCATCTTCAAGCCTTGCCTTTAGAACCTTTTCATAACCTGATTTAAGGACTTCTCTGTCGGGGACAGATATATTGGAGAAAGCCAGAAATTTTGGGATAAGCTCTCCATTTTTTTCAAAATTAAAATATCTCTGGTGAACCTTGCATACTGTAATAATAACCTCTTTTGGCAGAACAAGATACTCAGGTGAGAAATCTCCTAAAATACCAACAGGAAATTCTGTCAGGTTAGTCACTTCATTCAGAAGCTCTTCATCAATAATAGGTTCTGCATCAAGTGATCTTCCAAATCCTTCAATCTGTGTTCTGATGGATTTTTCCCTTTCATCATAACTTGATATCACAAAGCCCAACTTCGTTACTTCCTTATACGCAACTGCTTCATGAATACTTTCCCTTTTACCTCTACCAACAGGCTCGGTCATAAATCTATGCAAATGGGTATATCTATCTGCATTTAATCCTCCTATCTCAATAGGAATAACCTCATCATCAAGCAGTGAAACGACCCATCTTACCGGTCTTGAAAATCTGTAACCTGAGTCGCTCCATCTCATAGTCTTTGGAAATGGTATTTTGTGTATAAGCTGAGGGATATTCTCTGTTATAAACTGCCTTATGGATTTTCCCTCAACAGTTATTTTTGCTCCTATATACTTTCCCTTTTCATTTTCAATTATCTGAAGATCCTCAACAGGTATGTTATTTTTTGAAGCAAAAGCAATGGCTGCCCTGGTATATTTTCCTTCACTATCAACACCCACCTTTGCAGGTGGACCAATTATAATCTTTGTTGTATCAGGCTCTTTTTCATTCAGATTTTTCAGTAAAAATCCTATCCTGCGAGGCGTTCCAAAAATCTCCAGATTATCAGGTGTGTGGTAGGCAAAAAAATTTTTAAAAAGCTGGGGCAGTTCATGTTCAAAGTAAGAAATTGCAACATTTATAGCTTTTGGGGGAAGTTCTTCCGTTCCAATCTCAAGCAGGTAATTTCTCATTTATTCTCCCTTACCTCTCTTTTTAATAGCGGGAATCCTATCTCCTCTCTATGTTTAACAAACGCTTTTGCACATTCTTTTGAGAGGTTCCTCACCCTTGCGATAAACCTTGCCCTTTCGTTTACAGATAAAGCTCCCCTTGCATCAAGAAGGTTAAATATGTGGGAGCATTTAAGAGCATAATCATATGCAGGAATTGGAAGATTTTTTTCCACAAGCTTAAACCCTTCTTTTTCGTACATATCAAATGTTTTCAGAAGCATATCAATGTCCGCCAGCTCAAAATTGTAAATTGACCACTGCCTTTCAGATTCTCTGTATATATCACCGTACCTAAGCCCAGGCGCCCAGATAATATCATAAACGCTATCAACATTCTGCAGGTACATGGCAAGCCTTTCAAGACCATATGTTATCTCAACACTTATTGCAGGAAGATCGAGACTACCTACCTGCTGAAAGTATGTAAACTGAGTTATCTCCATTCCATCAAGCCATACTTCCCAACCAAGACCCCATGCTCCAAGGGTAGGGCTTTCCCAGTCGTCCTCAACAAACCTTATATCATGCTTTGTAAGATCTATTCCTAAAGCTATTAAACTCTGCAGGTAAAGTTCTTGAGGATTCTCAGGAGCTGGCTTTAAAATAACCTGAAACTGGTAGTAATGTTGAAGTCTGTTTGGGTTTTCTCCATATCTTCCATCCTTTGGTCTTCTTGAAGGCTCAACATAGCATACATTCCATTCTTCAGGTCCTAAGGATCTTAAAAATGTTGCAGGATTCATAGTTCCTGCGCCAACTTCTATGTCATAAGGCTGCCATAAAATACATCCTTTATCTGTCCAAAATTTTTCAAGAGAGTGTATAATATCCTGAAATGTTAAAATACTGTCCTCCTTTGCCATAAAGTCCTCACAAAAATTTTTAACATACTTATTTTATCTTATTTTGTTGGAGTTTAACAATAAAAGTTTCAAAATGATTGAAATTTAAAGTAGAATTAATATTTTGGATAAAAAATTAAACAGGTAGGTATGTTGTCAAGATATTTGAGGCTTTTTTTGCTTATATCTATATTTTTAGGGCTTATTGGAACAGCCTTATTTGTATTTGTTAACACAAGGAATCTTCCGGATGTTAGAAATCTTGAGCACTGGAAACCAAGCCAGGTTTCACAGGTTTTTGCAGCAGACGGCTCATTATTAACAGAGTTTTATATACAGAGAAGGCAGTATGTGACGATTGACAGAATACCTGATTATGTAAAAAATGCTTTTGTTGCAATAGAAGACAGAACCTTTTACGAAAATCCAGGTATAGACATATGGGGAATTCTTAGGGCTGCATTTATAAATCTTACATCAGGCAGGATTGTAGCCGGAGGAAGCACCATCTCACAACAGCTTATAAAAAATCTCTTTCTTACTCCAGAAAGAAGTTTCAGAAGAAAATTTAAAGAAATGATTTTAGCCATAAAGCTAAATCAGGTCTATCCAAAAGATAAAATCCTTGAGATGTATCTTAACCAGATATACCTTGGACATGGCGCTTACGGTATAGAATCTGCATCTCAGGTTTACTTTGGGAAGCATGTCTGGGAGCTTGATGTGTGTGAAGCTGCTGTCATCGCAGGACTTCCAAAAGCACCAAGCAGATACGATCCGTACAAAAACCCAAAAGGAGCTGTTCAGAGGAGAAATGCCGTTCTTCAAAGCATGGTTGAAGAAGGTTATATAGATATTTACACAGCCAAAGAATGTTATGAAAAGCCTATTATCCTAAGAGAAAAAGAGGAAGAGGACGTCAATATCCATGATTACTTTACAGAGATGGTTAGATTGTGGTTCAGCGAAAGATACGGAATAGATCAGCTTTACAAAGGTGGTTACAAGATATACACAACAGCAGATAAAAATCTTTTAAGGGATACCCACTACATAGTAAAAGACCATATAGAAATGCTTCAGCAGGATGTGGGATTTCCAAAGCTTACAGAAGAAGAACTTAATAAACTTCTTGAGGAGTATAGAAAACAGAAAGTAAAAAAATTTCAAAAAAATCAGGTTTATATCGGTCTGATAGAAAATATCAGAAGAAAGAATATATATTTCAAAATCGGAGATATAGAAGGGAAGGTTAAATTTTTAGGCTCTTTAAAAAATGCAGAAAAAGGCATACCAGTATACGTAAGATATCTTGGAGAAAACAGCTTTGAGTTTGTCCCTTATCTTGAGACAGCTGTAGTTTCAATTGATCCAAAAACAGGTGCAATAAGAGCTTTATCAGGTGGTTACGACTTTATAAAATCCAAATACAACAGGGCTGTTCAGGCAAAAAGGCAGCCAGGATCTGCTTTTAAGCCCATAGTTTATACTGCCGCTATAATGAAAGGTTTCACACAGATATCTGTAATTGATGATGAACCTGTTGCCATATGGGATCCTGAAAGGTTTGAGGAATGGATACCAAGAAATTATGAAGGAGAGTATCACGGAAAGGTAACATTAAGGGAAGCACTGACAAAAAGTTTAAATGCTGCATCTGTGAATCTGTTTCTTGAAGTCGGATACGAGCCTGTTATATCTTTAGCCTACAGACTTGGGATAAAAACAAAAATACCAAAAGTTCCTTCCCTTGTTCTTGGAAGTATTGATTTATCCCCCTTAGAACTTGCTTCTGTTTATTCAACATTTGCGAATGGCGGAGTAAGGTGCAAACCTTACTTTATTGAGAAGGTTGAGGACCCTAATGGAAATGTTATATACCAGCATGAACCTGAATGTGAGCGGGTTATCCCTGAAGATATTAATTCTATAATGGTTGATCTATTAAAGGCGGTTATAAAAGAAGGTACAGGAAAAAAAGCAAAGATTTTGGGTTTTCCAGTTGCAGGTAAAACAGGAACAACAAATGATTATACAGATGCGTGGTTCGCAGGCTTTTCAACAGAGCTTACAACGGTTGTTTGGGTTGGATACGACTTTAAGAAAAAGATAGGGTGGAGAATGACAGGTGCAAAAGCTGCCCTTCCTATATGGATAGATCTTATGGCCACAGCTCATACAGACAGGGAAGTTATAGACTTTGAATTTTCCCCTGATACAGTTTACATTCCTGTTGATCTGGAAACAAAAACTGTGTCTGACGGTATATGTCCAAATGAGGATATACTATTTATAAAAGGAACAGAGCCTGAGATTGACTGTTCAGGAAACATCATCACAAAACCTCCTTACCAGGAAAAAAAGGATGATTTTATTTTTGATATAAACAACCAGAATCAGGGAGAAAATGATGGATTATAAATTTCCAGACGAAAAAGGTTACTACGGATTATTTGGAGGAAAATTTCTGCCAGAAACTCTTATCCCTGCTCTTGAAGAGCTTGAGGAACAGTATGAAAAGATAAAGAATGATGGGGATTTTCAGAGAGAGCTTGTTTATTACCTTCAGGAGTATGCAGGAAGGCCAACTGTTCTTTACTATGCACACAGGCTTACAGAGGCTGTAGGTGGAGCAAAGATATATCTGAAAAGGGAGGATCTTCTCCATACAGGAGCCCATAAAATAAATAACACCCTTGGTCAGGTTTTACTTACGAAAAAGCTTGGAAAAAAAAGGATCATAGCAGAAACAGGAGCCGGACAGCACGGTGTATCAACGGCAACAGCAGCCTCCCTTTTTGGTCTCGAATGTGTTGTTTACATGGGGGAGGAAGATGCTGAAAGACAGGCTCTCAACGTTTTCAGGATGAAGCTTCTTGGTGCAAAGGTTGAGATAGTTAAAGCAGGAAGTAGAACCCTGAAAGATGCTGTCAATGAAGCCTTAAGAGACTGGGTAACAAATGTAAGAACAACCCATTATGTGATAGGGTCAGCCCTTGGACCCCACCCATTCCCTGTTATAGTAAGGGATTTTCAGTCTGTTATAGGAAGAGAAACAAAAGAGCAGATAGTTGAGATTGAGGGAAGACTACCTGATGCGGTTGTTGCATGTGTCGGTGGTGGAAGCAATGCTATAGGTATGTTTTATCCGTTTATACAGGAAGAGGAAGTCAGGCTTATAGGAGTTGAGGCAGCTGGATACGGACTTGAAACAGGACAGCATGCGGCAAGCATAAACGGTGGGTCGGTTGGTGTTCTCCACGGAATGAAAAGCTACTTCCTCCAGAATGAATGGGGACAGATAGAACCTACCCATTCAATATCTGCAGGTCTTGATTATCCTGGGGTTGGACCTGAACATGCACACCTTAAAGAAATGGGAAGAGCTGAATACATAACAGCAACAGACGAGGAAGCACTTGAGGGATTTATGCTTCTCTCAAGGACAGAAGGAATAATTCCTGCACTTGAAAGCTCACACGCTGTAATAAAAGGTGTTGAGATAGCAAAAGAGATAGGAAAGGGAGGTATAGTTGTAATAAACCTTTCAGGAAGAGGTGATAAAGATGTTCAACAGGTAAAAAACTTCCTTGACACAAACCCTGATATTTATAAAAAACTTGAGGACAACCTTAAAACCAAATACAGGGGGATGTTATGAAAAGGTTTGTTTTTGCTTTTTTGATAGTTCTGACAGTTTTTCTTTACGGCTGTGAAGATAAACCGTCTGACAGCCTTGTTCTGAAACAGCTTGAAGGTCTGAACCTGATAGGTGAGGTTAAAAATTACAAAAGGCTGAACGGATACAGAGACGGGAATTACTATGTTGTTGAGTTCCAGTACGATCTGTATATAGACAAAGATAAAGTAAAAAATTTAGAGAAACGCACAAAGAAAGATTTTTTCACAAACATGCAGGTTGGTCTCTTGCTTGTGGGAATTGTTATGAGATGCGGGAACAAAAACCCTTGCACTATGAGGGAAAGGCTTAAATTTGTTAAAGGAGAAAACGGCTGGAGTGTTGTTGAGGAATGATAAACCTTAAAGATCTTAATTATAATGAGCTTGAGAGATGGGTAAGAAAACAGGGATGGAAAAAATTTAGAGCAAAACAGTTATCAAAATGGATCTACACCAAGAAGGCAGGTTCGTATGACGAGATGACAGATCTTTCAAAGGATATAAGAAACTATCTTAAGGAAAATACTAAACTTAACGCCCTTGAGCTGATCACATACGAAAAATCGAAAGAAGATGGAAGTATAAAGCTTCTGTGGAGGCTTGAAGACGGTCATACGGTAGAAACAGTTTTTATCCCTGAAAGGGATCACTATACTCTATGTGTATCTACACAGGTAGGGTGTGCTGTTGGCTGCACATTCTGTTTCACAACAAAAGACGGACTTATAAGAAATCTGACAACTTCAGAGATCGTAGATCAGTACATACAGACACAGAGATTTGTAGGTCTTGATAAAAGAATATCAAATGTTGTTTTCATGGGAATGGGAGAGCCTCTTGCGAACTACGACAATGTTAAAAAGGCAGTTCAGATAATGACAGATGAGAGAATGCTTGGTCTATCAAACAGAAAGATAACCATATCTTCAAGCGGAATAATACACCAGATAAAAAGAATGTATGAAGATCCGACATTTCCTCAGGTAAGACTTGCCGTTTCCCTGAATGCTCCTGATCAGAAAACAAGGGAAAAGATAATGCCCATATCACAAACAAACAGCATTGAGGATCTTATGGAAACCCTTAACTCTCTTCCGTTGAAAACAGGCTACAGAATAATGCTTGAATATGTTTTGATAAAAGACATTAACGACAGACCTGAAGATGCCCATAAACTTGCAAGGCTTATCGGAAAAAACAAAAAAAGATACAAAGTAAACCTTATACCTTTCAATCCCTTTCCCGGATCACCTTACCAAAGACCTGACGAAGAAAGGGTAAACATATTCCACAAAATACTGTGGCAGTATAACATC
>JALTAS010000208.1:0-510 GCA_027058925.1 Persephonella sp. | reverse complement strand
TCATTACTCCACAAATTTTCCTGTGTTAACATTTTTCAAAAAACGGAGTTAAGAATGGTAGTAGATACAGTATGCACTTACTGCGGTGTAGGCTGTGATATATCATTCAAAATAGATAATGGTCAGATAGTTAAAGCCTTTGCAAAAAAAGAAGGAACTGTGTCACAGGGAAAGCTGTGTATAAAAGGGAGAAAAGGCTGGGAGTACCTTTACTCACCTTACAGGATAAAAAAACCAAGAATAAAAAAAGAGTTTATCAAGAAGAATAAAGATCTATTTCCAGATCACATAAAAAAAAGATTAAACAGCCTTTTTGATTACGATGAGAATTTTTACGAGGTAGATCTTGATCTTGCAACTGACATAGCAGCATGGAAACTAAATCAGATAAAAGAAAAGTATTCCCCTTACTCAATTGCAGGAATAGGCGGTGCGAGGACAAGCTGTGAAAGTTCTTACTTTTTCCAGAAATTTATAAGAAAATACATAGGGTCCCCCCACATAGACAAC
>JALTAS010000207.1 GCA_027058925.1 Persephonella sp. | reverse complement strand
TTGATGCACTTATTGAGCTTTCTAAAGAGACAGGGATAGATCTTTTCCTTTATCCTGGAGCTGGTTTTAAGGATTTTACAAGAATAGCAGCAAGCTCACCTGTTGTGTGGAAAGATATTTTCCTTGAAAATAAAGAGAATGTTCTGCACACAATAGACAGCTTTATAAAATCTATGGAAAAGTTGAAAGAATTTATTGAGAAAGAAGATGAGAAAAATCTTCTAAAACTGCTTTCAGAAAGTAGAGAAAAGAGGCTTTCCCTTGATAAATAGGAGGTTTGAATAATGAAAAAATACGCTCTAATTGTTGCCATAGCTGTAATTTTTTTTGGCTGTCAGGAGAAAAAAGAGGAAACTACCGTTTCTCACAAAATAGAAAAACAGCAGACAATTCAGATTGAGCAAAAGCAAAACAGACCTGAAACAGAAGAAAAAAATGTTGTTGATCTTAACGGGGAAACAATCTTTAAAGCAAAAGGTTGCTCAGCCTGCCATCATTCTAAAAACGAAGGTGCTGGACCTTCACTATCTAAGATATCAGAAGTTTATAACAAGGACAAAAATAGGCTTATAAACTTTTTGAAAGGAAAAGAAAAACCGATTGTTGATCCTCAGAAATTTGGTATTATGTCCCCACAGCTGAACACAACAAAATTGATGTCTGATGATGAGCTTTCAGCCCTTGCAGATTATATACTGAAACATTAATCATTAACAATCTTAAGGCTAATCTGGGAGGCATACTCAACAGCTTCCCTGTATTCTTTCTCTGTTATTCTTCTTGAAAGTTCAGGATACTCAAATGCCTTGTAATATGGATGGTACTGTGCCATTATGTTAACATGCATGTCAGAGGAGAGAGATCTTAAAAAATCAAGAACCTTTTTTGTTGTGGATATGCCGTTTGGTAAAACAAGATGTCTCACCAGAACCCCCTTATAAGCTATTCCTCTTTTGTCAGTTTTCAGATCCCCAACCTGTTTGTGCATCAATCTAATTACTTTCTTTGCTGTATCAGAGTAGTTTTTTACCTTTGAGTACTTTTTTCCATGCTGATTGGTCAGATATTTTATGTCAGGCAGGTATATATCAACAATTCCCTCAAGCAGTTTTATTGTTTTCAGACTGTCGTAAGATGATGTGTTGTAAACGATGGGGATTTTTAAACCTTTTTTTACAGCTATGTATAGAGCTTTCAAAAGCTGGGGAACTACATGTGAAGGTGTTACCCAGTTAATGTTATGGCATCCTTCCTCCTGAAGATAGAGCATTATTCCTGCAATCTCCTCAGGCGTGTACTCTCTTCCTTCTCCCAGATGACTTATCTCGTAATTCTGGCAGTAAACACACCTCATATTACAGTAAGAAATAAAGATCGTTCCGCTTCCGCTAAATCCTCTTATTGGAAACTCTTCTCCCAGATGAGGGAAAAATGATGATATCCTTACGTTTAAACCTGTTTTGCAGAAACCTTTTTCATCATTCAGTCTATTAATACCGCAGTTGTGGGGGCAGACACTGCATTCTTCAAGAAAAGAGTAAGCCTTTTCTACCCTATCCCTAAGTTTACCCTCTTCATAAAGTCTAATATAAGAAGGTGTTAAATTCATCGGGAATAATTTATGTGAGAAAATAAAAAATCAAGTGTTTACTGTTTCAGGCTATCAATACAGGCTTTTTCTATTCCATTTCTTATACTTGAATACTTTCCTGCTGGCAGGTTGCATATTTTTACGCATTGCTGGTGAAAATGTTTTGCTGTTTTTGGATCAACATCCCTTTTTAAAAGTGATTTTTCAAGAGCCTGTCCCAGAGCTTCACAGTCATAGTTATCAACATCACAGGTATCAAGAATTGAGACATAGGCTTTGCAGGCATCCTCAATCTCTCCTGAAAAAGAAGAACTGATTATAAAAAATGATAAAAATAGTATCAGAAACCTTTTCATAAAATCCTCCATTGATTTAATC
>JALTAS010000206.1 GCA_027058925.1 Persephonella sp. | reverse complement strand
CCTCAAGTTGATAAGATCAATAATAGTTTTAAAAGTTGTATGTAAGATCTTGAAAAG
Organism: Persephonella sp.; assembly: GCA_027058925.1. Taxonomy (GTDB): domain Bacteria; phylum Aquificota; class Aquificia; order Aquificales; family Hydrogenothermaceae; genus Persephonella_A. The sequence continues at coordinate 7,796 of JALTAS010000206.1, read as the reverse complement.
AGAAAAAGTCATAAATGAAAAAATTAACAGATAAATAAATATGTGAAAATGGTTAAAGATAAAATTGTTTATACTCATAACTGAGTAACAGGCTTTTATATCGTTTACCCATAAACCTGTATTTTCATACAAAAAGATATACAGAGCTGTATAAAGAATAAAAAACAGCACAAAAAGGACAAAAACAGCGTTACTTCTTGCTTTCATCTTTTGTTTTCTCTTCAAAAAGTTTTTTCAGCTTTTTTAAATCTTCTTCTGACAGTTCCTCTATTAAGCCTTCAAATGCAGCTACGGCTGTTGATGGATTGCCTTTCAACATGTCTTTAACAACCTTTTTTGCCACTTCAGTCTCAAATTCTTCTCTGCTAATAACAGGGTAGTATCTGTAGCCTTTTCCTTCCTTTTTTCTTTTAAGTATCCCTTTTTTATACAGTCTGTCCATGACAGTCATCACAGTTGTGTGTGCAAATTTGCCTTCTCCCAGAAACTGTCTCACCTCTTTGACGCTTCCGCTACCTTTTTCCCACAAGAATTCCATAATTTTCTCTTCAAGATCTCCAAATGGTGAGGGTTTTTGTTTTTTGAACTTAAGTGTTTTAAACCCTTTCTTAAAAAAATCTATCATCATACACCTCACAGATTAAAACCAAATTTTAGTTTTTGTGTTTTACCTTCCTTTTCAACTGTAACGGTTATCTGCCATGTTCCACCCATTGATAAATTTACATCAGACTGGTAATAATCGCCAACCTTTTTAACAGGATAATCAAAACTCATCTCTGGCATTCCTGGCATTGGTGGCATATATCCATTTATCTTCAATATTGCATCTGTTACAGGTTTTCCGTTTTGATACACCTTCAGTTTCCATTTGTTAATACCTACATGTGGCGGTTGATCTGAAGTTATTACTATTTTAATCTCTCCTTCAGAGAGCTCTTTTTTGAAACTCTCTTTTGAAGTGCAGGAAAAAGCTACAATACCTGTAATTAAGATTAATAAAAAATAAAGTTTTCTCATATCATCTCTCCTTTCTACTATTTAATGTAGTATAAATATCCAAATAAAAAAAAGCAAGAAAAATGATTTTTATCATAAAAGGGCGCATAAGCGCCCAAAAGAATTACGGCCTGTAGTTAGATAGTATCTCATCCCAGTTTACTTCCCCTGAAGGAGGTGCAAATTTTGCTTTTAACTGGGCAACTTTTTCCTCATAAGTTTCTTTTTCTGCTTTGTAGAATATTCCGATAGGTCTTTTCCCCTTAAATGGTTCTGCATCTTCAAGTTCTGGGTAGTCAGCGTCAAGAACATGGGAAGCAAGCTCAAGAGCTGCTTTCATATCAGAAGGATCATGTCCAAGCTCTTTGTTTATATCAATAAGTCTTCCTTTGTAGTACTTGAATGTATCAACCTTATTAAATGTTGGACATGGAGATAAAACATTAACAAATGAGAAACCTTTGTGCTCCAGTGCCGCTTCAATAGTTTCAGCAAGATGCTTTGGATTTCCTGAGTATGACTGTGCAACAAATGTTGCTCCTGATGCTATCGCAAATTTTATGGTGTTGAATGGATTTTCAATATTTCCGTATGGGTTGAGAGACCCTTTGTACCCATGTCTTGATGTTGGTGATGTCTGGTTTTTTGTTAGAGCATACACCCTGTTATCCATTACTATAAGAGTTATATCAAAATTCTTTCTTGCTGCGTGGGGAAAATGCTCCATACCGATTGAAAAAATATCACCGTCCCCTGCTGTTACCACAACAGGTATTTCTGGCTTTGCAAGTCTTGCACCAACGGCTGCTGGAAGTGCTCTTCCGTGGGCAGTATGAATACCAAAAGCATTCATCCATAGAGGAAGCCTTGATGAGCATCCTATTCCTGAAACGAGAGAAAGGGCTGTAGGATCAAGTTTTTCATCGGAGAAAGCTTTTGTTAATGCTGTCACAACACCAAAATCTCCACATCCTGGACACCATGTCGGCTCTATGTCACTTCTGTACTCCTTTGGGGGTAATTTTTCTTCAAGTTTTATATATTCCATCATTATCCTCCTTGTATCAATTTGTTTTATTTTTGTTTAAAAAGGGTATCAAAACCCTGATAAAAATCATTACGCATTCACCTTTTCACCAAGTAGTTCAAGGAGTTTTTCCTCTATCTCTTTAGGGATAAAAGGTTCTCCTCTATAAACATTAAACTGAACTATTTTTTCCTGTGGTATATTGGTGAACATCTTAATAAATCTTGCAAAATGACCAAGATAAGAAGCTTCAGGAACGAGTATTTTGTCTGCCATTTCAGACAGCTTTTCCAGCGCATTTTTTGGAACGGGATAAAGGAGTTTCGGATAAAGGGCAGCTATTTTGTATCCTTTATCTCTGAGTCTCTTAACAGCTTCCTGTGTTATAGATGCTGTCAGACCCCATGAAACAACAGCAACATCTGCCTTATCTCCTTCTTTCAGATCTCCAAGATCCCACTCAACAAGGTGAGGATTTTCCTGTTCTATATTTTCTATCTTTTTAAACCTTTTGTTCATCATTTTCACTCTTTCATCAGGGGTTGTTCTTGGTCTTGAGTTTTCTGCATGTTCAAGACCTGTTGCAGTGTAAGGCTTAGGTGATACCCCTGGAACGAAAACAGGAGAAATTCCTGATTCAGTTACAGCATATCTAAACAGATTTTGTAACTCTTCAGGTTTTACATCTTCTCTTTTTACAACAGGTCTTTCAATTAGATTTTCTTTTATCTTCTTTATGTCAGGTGTTGGTATCGCCTCTGCTCTCAAGGATAAAGAGCCATCTGTGAGAAGAAGAACAGGAAGTTGATACTTTTCAGCAAGGTTAAAGGCCTCTATTGTAAGGTAGAAGTTTTCCTCAACATTCTTTGGTGCTATAACAACCCTCTGGTCATCACCATGTCCACCTAAAGCTGCTGCAAAAAGGTCAGCCTGTTCATGTTTTGTAGGCATACCAGTTGAAGGTCCGGCTCTTTGAACATCAACAATTACTACAGGTGTTTCTGTCATTGAAGCAAGTCCTATAAGCTCCTGCATAAGGGATATTCCTGGACCTGAAGTGGCTGTCATGGCTTTAACGCCGGAAAAAGAAGCACCTATAATCGCAGCCATTGAGGATATTTCATCTTCTGACTGATAAACAAAACCACCTGTTTTGAGTATTAATGGGGAAAGATAATTTCCAACTGTTGTGGCAGGAGTGATAGGATATGCGGCAAAGACTTTAACCCCAGCCACCGCAGCACCAAGAGCGATAGCCTCGTTACCTTCAACGATAATAACATCTTTCTTTGGTAGTGGTCCTGGAACTTTGAATGGATCTATCTTTTTCAGATGTTCCTTAACATAGTTTTGCGCGACCTCAATAGCTTTGAAGTTTAGGTTGACAACATCCTCTCCTTTTTTAGAAAACTTTTTGACTATCTCATTTTTCAGAACTTCCATCGGAAATCCAAAAAGCTCAAAAACAGATGCCATAGCTATTACGTTTTTTGTTATGTATGCGCCCACTTCTTCCTTGGCAAGTTTAGACATAGGAACCGCATAAACAAAAACTCCCATTTTTTCAAGCTCTTCAAGATCTGGCTCAAAATCACCGCCTTCCGGGCCATCCCAGATCAGAACCTTACCTTTGCCTAAGAGCGGTTTGTTTACCTCATATGCCTCTCCATTGAAAGCAACAAGTATATCAAAACCATCACCCTGAGAAAGTATTTTCTCATCAGACATTCTCACCTGAGACAGCGCATATCCTCCCTTAATCTCAGCCGGAAAAGATTTGAAGGTAACAACCTCATAACCAAGGTTAGAAGCAGCTCTCATTGTAAAATCACCGGCAGAGATAACACCTTCTCCTCCTTCACCGGCATACTTAATGGTTAAATCAAATGCCATAGCGGATTCCTCCTTTTATTGTTTTGGCTTTACCTTTTATTCGGTTTATAAAATATAACACTGTTTGATTTTTTAAATCAAGTATGAGTTTCAAGAAATGATTTTCTTTCTGATTTCTTGAAGAATGTAGTAGAAAATAGGGACATAAATAAGTGTTAAAAATGTTCCAAGAATAAGACCTCCTATAGCAACAGATCCCAAAGGAGAAAGTCTCTCAAGTCCTAATGCCAAGCCTAAAGCTACAGGTATCATACCTGCAGAAGTTCCAAAAGCTGTCATTAAAACAGGTCTTGTTCTGATTTTTATGCTTTCAGTGATCGCCTCCTGAATGTTCTTTCCCCTTTCCAGTGCGGTTTGAATAAAATCTATCAGAAGAATTGAGTTTTTTGTGATAATTCCTGCAAGTAAAACTATTCCCATTAAACCTGGCATTGACTGGTGGTATCCCATTGCCAGTATTGACCATGCAGCACCTATAAGGGAAAGAGGAACAGCAAATATAACAGCAAGAGGTGAAAGGAATGATCTGAAAGGGGGCGCAAGTGCAAAAAACAGGAATATTATTCCAAGTGCAATAGCTTTTAGCATTCTTTTTAAAGAATCAATCAGCTGTTTTATATCTCCTTCATTTGAGATTGTATAACCTTCAGGTAAAACAATTTGTGAGTTTTTTAAATTCTTTTTAAAACTCTGGACTATATGGGTTATTGCTGCCTTTTCTCTGTATCCTAAAATATCAAGTGTGTATGTTAGATCCTGTCTTGTGATCACTGTAGGTTCTTTTATTTTTTCAAAAGATACTATCTGTGTCAGAGGGATTTTTCCCTTAGGGGTGTCAATGTGGTAACTCATTAGATCTGAAATGTTTTCTCTCTGGTTTTTGTCAAATAAAACCCTTATTCTCAGTGATTTTTCATTATTCACATTATAAAGAGAAACAACAGCACCTCTTAGTTTTACAGCTATCTGTGAAGCTACCTGTGAAGGAGTAAGACCGTAAATAAGGGCTTTTTTGTGGTTTATCTTAAGATTATAAACTGTTTTGTCATAATCCCAGCTCCTTGAAACTGATGTTATACCTTTTACATTATGGGTGATCTCAAATATTTTCCTTCCAATACTGTCAAGGGTTTTCAGATTATCACCGCTTATTCTTATGTCAAGATTTCCTTTGATTGAGGAAAGAGGGGTCGCCCCATAATCAAAAATACTTACATATTTTATGTCTGGAATCTGCCATATCTTTTTTCTTAAATCTCTTTCTATCTCCCATATACTTTTTTTCCTGTGAAATCTATCAATGTAGTGAATTGTAAGGCTTATAGACTGGGGAGATTTTCCTGATCCCATTGTAAAAACTCCAGGCTCTGATCCTACAGATATGGAGAATATCTCAACATTTTTGTCTTTTTTAAGGATTTCCGATATTTTTTTGACGATATTTTCAACCTGTTTTATTGAAAGGTTACTGTCGGCTGTTATACTTCCCTTCACTATACCTGTATCCATAGGAGGCATTATCTCTTTTCCAACGACTGGAATTATCACTTTCATACTGATTACAAAAAGCATGATAATAGATACAAAATATGGGATCATCAGGATTTTCTTTCTGAAAACGAGATTTACAGCCCCCACATAAAAATTTTTTAATGGATTTAGGAAAAATTCAGAGATTTTATACACAACAATCTCAATCCTGTTTTTTTCAGAGCTTTTTTTAAGAAGAAAAGGGGCTATAAGAGGAATAAAAGTTATTGAAACAAAATAAGATACCACAACAGCAATCAAAAGAGTCCCAGCAAGAGGTCTGAATATTCTCTGGGGAAAATCACCAACAAAAAGAAGAGGAAGTAAAACAACAGAAGTGGCTATCGTTCCAGATAAAACAGCAAAAGCAACCTCTTTTGTACCGTTTATAACAGCATCTTTCACTGGCTCTTTAAGCTCATAAAGATGTCTTTCAATATTTTCAAGTACAACAACAGCATCATCTATAAGCATTCCAAGTGCAAGTATAATAGCTGTCAGTGTGACAATATTAAACTCCATACCAAGAAGCCACATAATACCGATCGTTATGCTGTAAACAAAAGGTATAGAAATACCTGCTATGATCATCTGTCTGATGTTTGAGAGGAAGAAAAATATAACGATTGCTGTCATTATGATCGCATCTCTAAGAGCCTCAAGCATGTTCAGATTACTCAATCTTATTATCTTTTCCTGAGTATCTGATATCTCAAAACCTATAGATGGAAACTCTTTTTTTAGCTCCGGAATTAGCCTTTTGACAGCATCTATCGTTTTTAGTGCATCTCCTGTAGGCTGTCTCTGGACAGCAAGGGCTATCGCAGGTTTGCCGTTCCCGTAATAAAGTGAGCTGTTTGTGTAGTGATCGTACTTTATTATTGCAATGTCTGAGAGCTTTATCTCAGGAGTGATATGAAGGTTTTTCAGGTCTTCTATTTTTTGAGCCTTGTTTATGGATTTTATTAAAATTCTGTTTTTACCATCTGATATAATGCCGACAGGGATATCGCTGTTTATCTGCTGGATTTTTGATATTACAGTGGTGATAGGCAGATTGTATCTGTTTAACTTTTTTCTGTCTATCTGTATGAAAACCTCTTTTTTGTATCCACCAAAAACATCAACATTTGCCACCTCTTTCAGTCTTAAAAGTCTGTTTTTTATCTGGTTTTCTGCAATCTGTCTTAGATCTGTCAAAGACATGTTTTTATCCTTTGGGTAAACAGAAATAACCAGAACGGGAGGAGTAGCACCTGTTATTTTGTATATCTGAGGTTCTCTGATACCCTCTGGAAGGTCTGATCTTATTTTGTTTATCTCATTTTGAACATCTACAGTAGCCTTTTCTATATCTTTCTCATACTCAAACTCTGCAGTTACAACACAGACCTCATCTTTTGAGACAGACGAAACAGTTCTAACCTTGTCTATCGTGTAAAGCTTTTTTTCTATCGGCACGGCAACATTCTCTGCCATATCCTTTGCAGAAGCTCCCGGATACACAATAACAACAGATATTGTTGGTCTGTTTGTATCCGGAAAAAGTTTCTGTTTTATATTAAAAAAACCAACAATACCAAGAAATGAAAGAGAAAGAATAACAGAAAGAACAAAATGTGGCCTTTTTAAAATATTTTCTAAAAATCTCATTCTTCTTTCTCCAGTATGATCTTACCCTCTTTTCCTGTTGATAGGAGCCTTAATTTGCTTTCCTCAGCAACAGCAACCTTCATTCCTTCTTTTATATTTCCTGATACAACTGCAAACTTTTTGTTCGTACCTTTAACCATTACAGGAATTTTAATAAACCTTCCATCAGAAACTGTAAGAACATAACTTCCAGAGCTCAAATTCAATACAGCATCTTTTGGAACAATAAAACCTTTCATATTTTTAATAAATGAGATGTTTAAAAGACTGTTTGAAACTATCCCTTCAGGTTTTTTACCTGTTTTTATCTTCACAACTTTTAGATAATCTGACGCTGATGGGTAAACAGCAGATACTGTGTATTTTTTTTCATTTCTACCTAAATCAATTATTACTTTATCCCCTATTTTTACAGGGTAATCGGGAGGAACTTTTACTATGATCTCATATCTTCCTGCCTCTTCTATTTTCATAACAGGTTTCCCTGGAATAACAAGATTTCCTTCTCTTAAAAGAATGTCCTGCACAATACCGTCAACTGGAGATCTTATCTGGAGATAAGAAAGACTGTTTTTCAGGTTTTTTATATCATTTTCAAGCTGTATTATTCTGTTTTTTACAGACTGTATCTGGTTCTGAATGTTTTCAAGCTGTGATTTTGCAAGAAGATAAGATGAGTAGCTTTTTTCAACCT
>JALTAS010000205.1 GCA_027058925.1 Persephonella sp. | reverse complement strand
CTGCTTCAGCTTGTTATTCTGGTAATCCCTCTTATAAGCCTCATTTTAGGAACAATATTCATGTACGATTCAAGAAGTTTTATTGAGCTACTGCTTTCGCTACCTATAAAAAGAAGCAGCATATATATATCAAAATATTTAGGTACAACAATATCTCTGTCTGCAAGTTTTGCTCTTGGTGTTTTACTCCCTTACTTCTTTTTTATCAGATCTTTAGAAGAATCTCCTGAATACTTTTTGTACTTATCACTTGTTATATCAGGGATTTTTCTCACATTTATATTTGTTGCTTTTGCGTTTTTGATCGCCACCTTTTTTGAAGACAGGGTAAAAGGTTTTGGGGCTTCAATTCTTCTGTGGCTTTATACAACACTTATTTATGATGGAATTATCCTTTTTGTTATTATCTATTTTAAAGATTACCCTCTGGAGAAACCTGTTTTACTTCTATCAATTTTAAATCCTATAGATATTGCAAGGATTTTTGTAATTCTCAAACTTGATATAGCTGCCCTTTTAGGATACACAGGAGCAATATTCCAGAAATTTTTTGATACAAAATTAGGTATACTTGTATCTTTTGGAGTGCTTTTTGTTTGGATATTTCTCCCTTTATTTACAGGATTATACAAATTCGGAAAAAAGGACTTTTAGGAGGTGAAGATGAAAAAAATTATATTTTTAGCTCTAACAGGGGTGTTAGCACTTACCCTTTCAAGCGGGGGTGTAACAAGGGAAGAGATTGAAAAAAATCCTATACTGAAAGGAAAAATGCTTGCAAAAAGATGCTCCTGGTGTCATGACATAAACAAAACAATAGTAGCTCCTCCTTTCAAAGTAATATTAAAAAGGTATAAGGATATCCCTGAAGAAACCTTGAAAAAACAGTTTTTTGATGCCATAAAAAACGGAAGTAAAGGAAAATGGCATGACTGGCTGGAAGGCCACGTCCAGACCAGATTAGGCAAAGGAGATGTTATGTATATGCCTCCACAAAAGCCTTATTATACAGATGAGGAGATAAAGTTGATAGTAAACTGGCTGCTGACCTTGAAAAAATAGTTACCTCATTTTGACGGGGGCTTTTATAACAATTTCACCAGATTTTTCAAAAATTAATGTGAATTTAACATTTTCTCCTGTTTTTATTCCCCTTTTTAATCCCATAATCATAATGTGGTATCCACCGGGTTTAAGCTCAACACTACCGCCGGGAGGAATAGAAAGCCTTTTAACATGAACCATTTTCATAACTCCGTTTTTATTTTCCGTTTTGTGTATTGAGATCATCTTTGATATATCTGTTTTTACATCAATGAGAACATCAGGTTCATCACCTACATTTTTGATGACCATAAAAAGAGCTGTATTCTTGGACATTGGAGGAACAGCCCTTACCCATAGGTTTTCAATCAGGATCTTAGGTTTTGCATAAACAGATCCTACAAAAATAAGTAAAACTAAAAATATTTTTCCCATCAGTCAACCCCAAATATTTTCATTACCTGTATTATATCCTGGGCTATCCTTTTCGGGTCATCATTTGCAGGCCTGAATATAAGCCTTAATATTCCTTTTTTATCCACCAGGTATATAAAGGCAGTATGATCAACAAGATAGCCAACTTCAGGATTATCTTTTATAGGGACTTTCTCATAATATGCTTTAAACATTTTGGCGACTTTTTTTATTTTTTCAGGTTTTCCTGTTAATCCTGTAATGTACTTACCGGAAGGGTCATAAAAAGATATAAACCTCTTTAGAAGTTCAGGAGTATCCCTTTCGGGGTCAACTGAAATAAAAAGAACATGAATATATTTTTTATATTTGCCAAGATGATCAAGAGTTTCTTTTATCCTGAGCATAGATGTAGGACAAACATCAGGACAGTATGTATAACCGAAAAAAACAAGAAGGTATTTACCTTTAAAATCATAAAAGCTCACCTTTTTTCCATCCTGATCTGTAAGAGTAAAATTCCCTATTTTCTGAACATAA
>JALTAS010000204.1 GCA_027058925.1 Persephonella sp. | reverse complement strand
AAGCTATACCGCTTTGAAGGATATTTTTTCAAGCTCTGCTCTTTTTTCAAAAGGAAATACAGCTGTTTTGTTTGATTTTGATGCTTTTTTAACAAGGTTGAGTAAGGATGAGCTGAAAAACCTGCCGGAGTTTTTTAAAAGGATAAGCAAGCCTGACAGATTAATACTTGTAAGCAAAAAAGAAAAACTGCCTGCAAAAGAGCCATTTAAGACGATAAAAGATTTTGCAGACATAGTTGTTTCTCACAAACTAACCACAAAAGCGTTTATGATTTCTTTAAAAAACAAAATAGAAAAAAATAGGAAAAAAATAGATGAGCAGACATTAAAATACCTGTCATCAAAGCTGAAAAATGATCTTTGGTACGCAAAGCAGGAGGTAGAAAAACTTCTTATTTATGTTTCAGATAAAGAAAATATAACAAAAGAAGATATTGATCGTGTTGTAACCCCTAAAGTTGATGAGAATGTTTTTGTTTTCCTTGACAGATTCTTTGAAAAAGATCCTCAAGCTTTAAAGATACTGAAAGATCTGATTGAAACATCCCACCACCCTTTTGAGATACAGTCTTTGATCCTGAACCAGATAAACAGGCTTCTTCTTTTCAAAACCCTTACACAAAAAGGGGCGCCACCTGATAAGGTACTTGATCAGATGAAGATAAAACATCCTGCAATGAGAGGAACAATTCAGAAACAGGCATCAAAGGTAAGGACACAGGATCTTATAGATATGATAAAAGATCTTTATGAAACAGAAAAAAAACAGAAAATATATTATGAGGATATATTCAAAGCGATTGAAGAATTTATTATAAAAAGGGTTGCCTATGAATGAGGATACATCAATTGATATAAGTCTAAGACCTTCAACTCTGGATGAATATATAGGACAGGAAAAGGTAAAACAGCAGATAAAACTTTTTATTGAAGCTTCAAAAAGAAAAAATCAGGTTCTTGATCATGTGCTTATAAGCGGCCCTCCCGGACTTGGTAAAACAACACTTGCCTATGTGATAGCAAATGAGCTTGGCAGGAATATCCTTTTTACTTCTGGACCTGTTCTTGAGAAAAAGGGAGATCTTGCGGGGATACTCTCACAGCTTGAGGAAGGGGATATTCTGTTTATTGACGAGATACACAGGCTTAATCCATCTGTTGAGGAGACCCTTTACCCTGCTGTTGAGGATTTTAAGCTTGATATTGTGATTGGAAAGGGAAGATCATCAAGAAGCGTTAGGATAGATCTTCAAAAATTCACATTAATAGGTGCAACAACAAGGGCTGGTATGCTCACATCTCCACTTCTTTCAAGGTTTGGGATCATTCTGAATATGGATTTTTATGATTTTGATTCGCTTAAATCTGTTGTAAAGAGATCAGCAGACATACTCTCAATCAAAATAACAGAAAAGGCTGCCTATGAGATCGCAAAAAGATCAAGGGGAACCCCGAGAATAGCAAACAGGCTTTTGAAAAGGGTTCATGATTATGCTGTTGTTCATGGAAATGGGGAGATTGATCTTGAGATATCAAAAGAAGCCCTTGACTTTTTTGGGATAGATGAAAACGGCCTTGATCAAAATGACAGAAAATATCTGGAAGTTCTTGTTAAAAAGTTTGAAGGAAAGGCTGTAGGTGTAACAACCCTTTCTTCAGCCCTGTCAGAAAGCAAAAACACTATTGAGGAACTTATTGAGCCTTACCTTCTAAGAGAAGGATACATACAGAAAACACCAAAAGGAAGAGTTCCTACACAGAAAGCTTTAAATCTTTTCAGAAAGTAATACCACAGGATTTGAAAATCAGAAGGGATTTATATATATTTTATTAACCAAAATCAAACACCGTTTTATTTCAGGAGGAGATAAGATTGACTACAGTGATTGATGAGAAAAAGCAGGAAGTGATACAGAAGATAAACCAGCTGAGAAAAAAGAAAAATGCTGTAATACTCGCCCACTACTACCAGAGAGGAGAGATACAGGATATAGCTGATGTCG
>JALTAS010000203.1 GCA_027058925.1 Persephonella sp. | reverse complement strand
ATCTGAAGCATTTTTCCCATTCAGGGATAGTATTGATGAAGCTGCAAAACACGGTATTAAAGCTGTTATTCAGCCTGGAGGTTCTATAAGGGATAATGAGGTAATCCAGGCTGCAAACGAACACGGAATAGCGATGGTTTTCACAGGGATGAGACATTTCAAACATTGATTTATGTTAATGAAACAGAAATTTTTATTGCTTATTTTGTTTGTAAGTAATTACTAACTAAGGAGTGTATTATGAAAAAATTGGTTCTCCTTTTTGGTTTTTCTTTTATTATTTTTTCATGTGCTTCTGCAGATAAGCAGGCTAAGAACCCTGAACAAAAACCTGTTCAGCATCAAGAGGCTATAAAAATCAAAAAAGAGTGTAGGAATTATGTTGGAAGAATGGAAAAATGTCTAAAAGAGGCAAAGGGTAAGGATTACAGGAAAATCTGGTCTCAGTGTGAAGGAAAGGTGATGTGGGATATGTTAAAGGAATATCAGGACAACGGTTTTTGTTTTGATGAAGATGAATGTAAGCAGAAAGTTCTTGATAAGATAAATAACTGCAAAGAAGAAAGGACTTACATATTCAGGAAATATTACAGATAATTTTAGGCGGGTTAGATAAGAACCTTTATCCGTCCCGCCGCTTCCTTGGCTTTTTCTCTGGCTTCTTCCACACTGTTTCCTGCTGCAAGTGCAACCCCCATTCTTCTTTTTGGTCTTGTTGTTGGTTTACCGAAGATTCTTATTTTTGTATCTGGTATTGAAAGGGCTTTTTCAACACCTTCATAAACAGGAGCAACCCCCCAGTCAGGAGCGTGGAAGCAGTAAGAAGCTCCTGCAGGTGCAACCATTTTTATATCAATCGGAAGACCTAATATAGCTCTCAGATGTATCTCAAACTCTGACATATTCTGTGAGATCATCGTTACCATACCTGTATCATGAGGTCTTGGAGATATCTCATTGAACCATACATCATCACCTTTAACAAAAAGCTCACAACCGAATATCCCATATCCACCAAGTGCATCTGTTATTTTTTTTGCCATATCTTTTGCTTTTTCAAGAGCAACAGTACTCATAGGTTGAGGCTGCCAGCTTTCATGATAATCACCTTCAACCTGAATATGTCCAATAGGCTCACAAAAAAGAGTTCCCTGATTTTGTGTTCTGACTGTGAGAAGGGTAACCTCAAAGTCAAAATCTATGAACTCCTCTATAATTACTTCTCCTCCTTTCCCTCTTGCGTTTTCCTGAGCGTAGTACCATGCTTTTTCTATCTGATCTTCAGACCTTACAATGCTCTGTCCTTTTCCTGAAGAGCTCATTACAGGCTTAACAACAGCAGGAAGACCTATTTCTTTTATAGCTTTTTTGTATGTTTCTATATCTGATGCAAACCTGTATGAAGATGTTTTCAGGCCTACCTCTTCAGCTGCAAGTCTTCTTATCCCTATCCTGTTCATTGTGTAATTGGTTGCCTTTGCCGACGGTATCACTGTAAATCCTTCCTTCTCAAGCTCAAGAAGCATAAGAGTATCTATAGCTTCAATCTCAGGAACAATAAAATCTGGTTTTTCCCTGTAAACTATATTTTTTATCTGCTGTCCATTTTTCATATCTATGACGTACGATCTTTGGGCTACCTGCTGTGCAGGTGCAAACTCGTAACTATCAACAGCTATTACCTCAATACCAAGCCGTAAGGCTTCTATAGCAAACTCCTTACCAAGCTCACCACTTCCAAGAAGAAGAATTTTAGTCGCGTTTTGTGATAAAGGAGTTCCTATTACCATGTCTGTTCTCCCTTTTTTTTAAAATTATATCAGTATTTGTGTTAAAATCAGATAATCCTAAGACATTATTGGAGTAACAAATGCCCCTTTATATAAAGATCGCTTTAAAATACCTGTTTTCTTTAAGGTCAAAAGCTCTTTCATTTATGACTGTTATTTCTTTTGTAGGTATTACTGTGGGAGTTTCTGCCCTTTTGATAACTCTTGCTGTAATGAGCGGTTTTCAGTGGGGATTAAAGGAAAAGATACTCCAAACCTCCCCTCACATTGTTATATTTAAAATGAACGGTCCTTTTACAGAGTATAGATCCCTTTATGGATATCTTTCTAACATAAAAGATATACAGGCGTATCAGCCTTTTGTTTACTCTCAAGCTCTTGCTTCAAAAGATGGAAATGTAAAATCTGTCAATATAAGAGGAGTTGATCCTGAAAAGGATAAAAATATAATGAAGGTAAATCAAAAACTGATCGCAGGAAATTATGAGGATCTAAAAAAGAAAAACCATGTTCTTATAGGAAAAGATGTTGCCGTTTTTCTTGATGTCTGGGTTGGAGATTCTTTCAAAATAATGTCCCCATTTGGTAGAAAAACACCCCTTGGATACCTTCCAAAAATCAAGAAGGTATATGTTACAGGAATTGTTGATTTTGGAATGTACGAGTATGATTCAACATACATCCAGATGAGGATAGATGAAGCCCAGAAATTTTTTGATATGAAAGGAGCTGTTACAGGAATTCAGTTAAAGCTTAAAGATCCGTACAGAGCAAACATAGTAAAAAAACTACTTGAAAGATATATATCCTATCCTTACTTTATAAGAACATGGATGGATCTAAACAAAAGCCTTTTTCAGGCTCTTCAGCTTGAAAAACTTGCCATGTTCTTGGTGATAGCCCTTATAGTACTTGTTGCATCATTTAATGTTTCAAGCCTTTTGATAACAAAGGCAAGGGAAAAAAGAAAAGATATCGCAATACTGAAAACGATAGGGGCAGACAGCGGTTTTATACTAAAAACATTTTTATGGCAGGGTATGCTTATAGGAATATCGGGGACAGTTTTTGGAACATTGATTGGTTTTACTGTTATATACTTTGCAGACACTTACCATCTTGTAAAATTAAACCCTGAAGTTTATATGATAGATTATCTTCCTCTTAAAACATCAATTTTTGATATAGGATCAGTTTTTATTTCATCCCTTGGTATATGTTTCTTATCCTCATTACTGCCGGCTTATTTTGCTTCAAGGGATATTCCTGCAGAGGTCTTAAGGTATGAGTAATATCATCAAGACGGAAAACCTTGTTAAGAGATATTTTCTTGAGGGCACATATATTGAAGCTATAACGGATATAAACCTGAATGTTACAAAAGGAGAGATGGTTGCCCTTATGGGACCTTCAGGATCCGGGAAAAGCACACTTCTACATATACTTGGGGGAATAGACATTCCTACAGAAGGTAAAGTTTTTATTAAGGAACAGGATATTTTTTCACTTTCAGAAAAAAAACTGGCAAGGTTCAGGAATATAAATATAGGATTTGTTTTCCAGTTTCATTATCTCCTCCCAGAATTCACAGCACTTGAAAATGTTATGATACCTGTTCAAATTTATAATAAGAAAGAAGCCAGAGAGAAAGCAGAGAAAATACTGATTAGATTAGGGCTTAAGGATAGGCTGAACCACAAACCTTCCCAGATGTCCGGTGGAGAACAGCAGAGGGTAGCGATTGCAAGAGCGATTGTGAATAATCCTTCTGTTCTTTTAGCTGATGAACCGACAGGAAATCTGGATACATTTAATACACAGATTGTTATGGAAATGTTGAAAGAACTTAATAAAAAGAACAATGTGACTATGGTCATTGCTACTCACGATGAAGAAGTAGCAAAATATTGTGATAGGATAATTTTTTTAAGGGATGGAAGATTGCAGACTTGAAAAATCTATTTTGTGTATATATTTAAAGGGCTAAACCGAAAAAGAAAAAAGAGGTGTTTAGATATGTTTGAGAAATTTACAGAAAGAGCAAGAAAAGTAATACTTAATGCGAGAGAAAAAGCATTAGAATACAGAAGTAACTATTTAGGAAGTGAGCATCTTCTTCTTTCCCTTCTGGAAGAGGAAGATATACCTGTTCTTGTTCTATCAAGATTTGGTTTAACCATTGATAAAGTAAAAAGAACTCTTACATCCCAGATGGTTCACGGAAGCCATTCAGGGGAGGTTCTTTTTGCCCCTGATGCAAAGAGAGTTCTTGAATTTGCTGTGGAAGAGGCAAGAATACTTCATCATCAGTTTGTGGGACCTGAGCATCTGCTTATAGGTGTTGTAAGAGAAAAAACAGGACTGGGAGGTAGGGTTTTAAGAGGATTTGGCATAGATGAATACTCTATCAGAAAGGAGATCCTCCAGATACTTGGAGAGATACCACCTCAAGAACAGGTAAAACAGGTTCCAACACCAAACATAGATAGATTTTCAAGAGACTTAACAGCATTAGCAAGAGAAGGTAAGCTTGACCCTGTTATAGGCAGAGATAGGGAAATAGACAGGGTTATACAGATCCTTTCAAGAAGAAGAAAAAATAATCCTGTTCTTATAGGAGAACCTGGAGTAGGAAAAACATCAATAGTTGAAGGTCTTGCACAGAGAATAGCAAACAAAGAAGTTCCTGAACCTCTCCAGTCAAAAAGAATAGTTGCTCTTGATCTTGCTGCTCTTGTTGCAGGAACAAAATATAGAGGCCAGTTTGAAGAGAGACTTAAAAACATTCTTAAAGAGCTTGAAAAAGCACCTTACATTATTCTTTTTATAGACGAACTTCACACCCTTGTTGGAGCAGGAGCAGCAGAAGGGTCTATCGATGCGTCAAACATGCTCAAACCAGCCCTTGCGAGGGGAGAAATTCAGGTCGTCGGTGCTACTACCATAGATGAGTACAGGAAATATATAGAAAAGGACGGAGCTCTGGAAAGAAGATTCCAGCCTGTTTTAGTTGAACCTCCAACCCCGGAAGACACTATAAAGATACTGATGGGTCTTAAGAAAAAGTTTGAGGAGTTTCATGAGGTTGAATACACAAAATCTGCCATAGAGAAAGCTGTTGATTATTCTGTTAAATACATAACAGATAGACAGCTTCCAGATAAGGCTATTGATCTGATTGATGAAGCTGGAGCATGGGTCAGAATTAGAGAGATGGCTCTTCCTCCAAAACTTAGAAAGATAGAGGAAAGAATAAAGAAAATAGAGGAAGAAAAAGCTATAGCCGCAAAAGAGCAGGATTACGAAAAGGCAGCAAAGCTGAGAGATGAAGAGCTGAAACTTAGAGCAAAGTTTGAGACACTAAAAGCAGAATGGAAGGAAAAGAAAAAGGTAAGAAAGCCAAAGGTAAAAGATGAAGACATAGCCCTTGTTGTTGCAAAATGGACAGGAATACCTGTTGCAAGACTTACAGAGACACAGGCAGAAAAACTTCTCCATATTGAGGAAGAACTTCATAAAAGGGTTGTTGATCAGAACGAAGCAATTGAGGCGATATCAAAAGCTATAAGAAGAAACAGTGTTGGCCTCAAAGGAACCCACAGACCTATCGGTGTGTTTATGTTCCTTGGTCCAACAGGAGTGGGAAAAACTGAAACAGCAAAAGCCCTCGCTGAGTACCTTTTCGGCACAGAGGATGCGCTTGTAAGATTTGATATGTCAGAATATATGGAAAAACATACAGTCTCAAGACTTGTTGGTGCGCCTCCAGGATATGTAGGTTATGAAGAGGGAGGACAGCTTACTGAGGCTGTAAGGAGAAGACCTTACTCCGTTATACTGTTTGATGAGATAGAAAAAGCACATCCTGATGTTTTTAACATATTCCTCCAGATATTTGATGACGGTAGATTAACAGATTCTTTTGGAAGGGTGGTTGATTTCAGCAACACAATAATAATCATGACATCAAACCTTGGTGCAAGGCTCATTCTTGAATCTGGAAGCCTTGGTTTTGAAAAGAGAGCCGGGATGCTTGAATATGAAGAAATGAAGAAAAATGTTCTCCAGCAGGTTAGAAAACATTTCAGTCCAGAATTTCTAAACAGGCTTGATGAGATCATAGTGTTTAAACCGTTGGACAAAGAAGTAATGAAAGGTATAATTGATATACAACTTAAGGAGATAAACAAAAGGCTAAAAGAATGGGGAATAACTGTAAAACTTTCCAGAAAGTTTGTGGATTACCTGATAGACAGAGAATTCAAGCCGGAGTTTGGTGCAAGATCAATAAAGAGAGCTCTACAATCACTTGTGGAAGATCTGCTGGCAGAAGAGATACTGAAAGGGAAATTACCTCCTGGATCTACGGCAGAGGTTATTATCAAAAAGGATGGATCTGTTGGAATAAAGGTGAAAAAACCAAAACCAAAAACATCAAAGAAAAAAATCAAAGAAGTAGCAGCAACCTGATAAACATATTAGGGGGAGTTTTCCCCCTTTTATTTTTGTTTTTCCTGTTTTTTTCAACACCAACTAAATCTCAGGAAACACCCCAGTTAAAACCTGGAAAAATATCAGAAGAAGTCAAAAAAATATACAGATTAAGAAAGATAGAGATAAAAGGTTTGAAATATGTTAGCCCTCAACTTATCTACCCTCTTATTCCTCTTGGGAAAGGTGCAGTAATAACAAGAGACAATATTGTTAACATACTTAGAGATCTTTATAAACTTGGGTATTTCAGGGATATAGAAACATACACAAGATACACAGAAAATGGCATAGATCTAATATTTGTTTTTAAAGAGCTTCCTGTTGTCCAAAAAATTGAGTTTGAAGGGAACGAAGAGCTGTCAGATGAAGATCTAATGCAGGTTTTAGGTGTTCAGACAAAGGAGAGGCTTGAGTCGGGGGCAGCACTTCCATTTTCAACCATTGGACCTGAACTTGCAGAGAAAATGGCCTCTATAAGAAAAGGGCTTGGCAGAGTTTTTTCACTTGATGAGATAAACAGAATGGTAAAAGCTTTGAGAGAGAAATACGAGAAAGAAGGTTTTTATAATACAAAGATCTCTTACTACTTTAAAGGAAACACACTTGTTTTTAAGATAGATGAAGGTAAAAGAGCCTATGTAAAAGAGATAAAAATAGTCGGTAACAAACAGTTGGATGAAGGCGAAATAGAAGATGTTATGGAAACGAAAGAAAGATGTATATGGAAGCTTAGATTACACCCGAGACTGAAAAAGGATGTTCTTCTTGAGGATATAGAAAAGATCAGAGACTTGTACATTAAAAAAGGCTTTTTTGAAGTTCAGGTTGACAAGCCAGATGTACAGCTAAAAAATGGCGAAGAGTACTACATAACAATAAAAATAAAAGAGGGTCCAAGGTACAAACTTTCAGGTGTTGAGTTCAAAAACAACAGGTATTACACAGACGAGGAGATATTAAGAAGGTTTAAGGATGATCTAAAGGTTGGTAATTATTATGATGGTGAAGTTATAGAAAGGCTTAAGAAGGAAACTCTTGATAAATACACGGAGCTTGGTTTTATATTTGCTATGGTTTATGTTGAAAAACTGCTTGATAAGGATAAAAAAACTGTGAAAGTGGTTTATGATATACAGCCTGGAGAGATCTTTTATGTGGATAAGATAGATATTTCAGGTAATTACGAATCAAGAGATTATGTTATAAGGAGAGAGTTAAGGTTTGCACCAGGAGATCTTTTCAAAAGACAGGATCTTTTAAGATCCCAGTCAAGACTTTACTCACTTGGATTTTACGATATGATAGGCTTTGATCCCCATGTTAAGGAAGAAGGCAAGATAGATCTTGATGTAAAAGTTCAGGAAAGATTTACCGGTCAGATTTCCATAGGAGCAGGCTACAGCCAGCTGACAGGTCTATCTTTCTTCCTATCTTTAAGAAAAGGGAACTTTTTAGGAACAGGTGATACGGCAGGAATATCTTTAACATTAGGTTCAACATACAGGAACAATGAGATCTCATATCTTCACAGATGGGCTTTTTATAAGCCTGTAAATCTTGGTTTCAGTCTTTACGACAGATATGTTGATTACACAACATTCGTTTCTGTTAAGCAGGGTTTCTCACCTACGCTTTCGTGGGAGATATCAGAATACTGGAGAGTAGGAACA
>JALTAS010000202.1 GCA_027058925.1 Persephonella sp. | reverse complement strand
CCTCTGTAAATCTTATTGATATTATGAATGAATTTAAAGGAGAGTTTGAAAAGCTTTACACTTCTATAAACAATCTGAATAATTTTACATCTGAAGCTCTTGATGAACAGCTTGAATCCTGGAAAAATGTTTTAAAATCTCAGGAGATTTATCCAGACAAAAATCTGGCCCTATACCTTGATCTTCTCCAAAGGATAATAGACCATTCTGTTTATATGAAAAATCTTACCGATGTAATATCCGGTAAATCTGACTGGACACCTCCACATTTCACAGAATGTGCACTCGGAAAGTGGTATTACACAGTTGGTAAAGAAGAGATTTCTGATATGGGAACTGAAGCTGTTGAAAGGTTTTCAAAAATAGAAAAACCCCACAAAGATTTTCACCAGCTTGGAGATAAAATATTAGAAAACTTCAAGACTGGAAAAGTTGTTGAGGCTATGGAACAAAGTTTTGAACTTATATCTCTGTCCCAAAATGTTGTTGAAAGTATAAGAAAACTGGCTGAGTTTGTAAAAAGATGCAGTATTTAAAAAATTATATCAATAACAGGTTCTAATTTTTTACTGCATTCATCCACAGGATCGTCAGACTTGCTGCAAACAGCAAGAATGTCAACACCAGTCATCATCTGGATTATTTCAGGATTTTTTTCTTCTGAGGGATCATTTCCTTTGAAACCGTTAATTATGATTCCCTTTATCTGTGCATTTATTGAGTTCAGGGCATCAACTGTTAAAACAGTATGATTTATAGTTCCCAAACCTGCCCTTGATACAATCAATACAGGTAATGAAGCCTGATACACAAAATCAAGATAAGTCAGGATATTTCCGTCAGATTCGGTTATAGGAACTTTAATTCCTCCTGCTCCTTCAACAATAAGAAAGTCATATTTCTTTCTAAGACCGTCCAGATGTAGCAGGATACGATCCATATCTATCTCAATAAGCTCATACTCCTGTGCAACCAGAGGGGAAACAGGTAGCCTGTATCTGTAGAGAACTATCTCATCAACAGTCTGGCCTGTTATTCTGGACAAAAGGGAAGCATCATGGCAAACTGGATCGCAGCCTGTTTCAACAGGTTTAAAATATCCTACATTTTTTCCTCTGTCTTTCAGCAGTTTTGCAAGGGCAGCACTTACTGTTGTTTTGCCAACCCCTGTATCCGTTGCTGTAACAAATATAACTTTTGACAATTACTCCCTTGTCTCTTCCTTTTTGTCTTTTTTAGCACACTTTTCACAGCCATTTTTTTCAGGATTTATAAGCCTTTTATCCTTGTATCCGTCTTTTTCAAGCATTTTGTAGCAGTCTGGACAGCCTTCTTTCATCTGCTTGCATGGACATGCAACGCTAAAAGAAAACAAAGACAATGAAATAAAAAATGCAAAAATCTTCTTCATCTTACACTCCTTTTTCAATATCTTCTAAAGTCTGGATGTTTACAAGATTAACCCCTTTTACAATTCTTCTTACAAGGCCTGTCAGAACTTTTTTCGGACCTATCTCAAAAAATGTGTCCACACCCTGTGAAGCCATAAACTGAACAGACTGAATCCATTTTACAGGTGAATAAAAATGTTCTTTCAGCTCTTTTCTGATAATTTCTGCTTCTGTCAATGGTCTTGCTGTGATGTTGGATATTACTGGAATTTTAGGATCTTTTATCTGTATCTCATCAAGATATTTCCCAAACTCTTCTGCCTTTTCCCTGAGCAGTGATGAGTGGGCAGGTACTGAAACTGCAAGGGGAACAACCTTTTTTGCACCTTTTTCCTTTAAAACATCCATGGCTTTTTCAACAGCCTCTTTTTCACCTGATATAACGGTCTGCTCAGGTGAGTTGTAGTTTGCTATCTCAACTATACCTGAGATCTCTTTAAGCGTTTTTTCTATCTCTTCAGCAGGCAGTCCTATAATCGCCGCCATTGAACCAACACCTTCAGGTACAGCTTCCTGCATAAGCTTTCCTCTTATGTGGGTTATCCATACTGCATCAACTATGTCTATGGAATCTGATGCAACAAGGGCAGAAAACTCTCCAAGGGAATGTCCCGCTGTGTAATCAGGAATTATATCAGGTCTGATTTTTCTCAGAGCATAAAGAAGTGAGTATGAAGTCAAAACAAGGGCTGGCTGTGTGTACTGTGTAAGGTTAAGTTTTTGCTCATCCTCAAATATTATCTGTTGCAGGTCAAAACCCAATCTCTCATTTACCCTGTGGTAAAGATCCTGTATCTCAGGATAAGCCTCATAAACATCTTTTCCCATACCGATCTGCTGAGATCCCTGACCGGGAAAAACAAAGGCTTTTTTTCCCATCTTTTCTCCTTTTTACAGATATTTAAACAGTATTATACCTGATCAGACTTTTAAAATCCTGAAGCATAAAAAAGACAGGATTAAAGAACCTAAACCTCCTATATAAAATGGGATATCTCCACCAAACCTGTCCCATAAAAATCCTGCTAAAGATGTTGAGGCAAAAACAGAAAGACCAACAGCTGTGTGGTATATTCCGTAAGCTGTTCCTTTTAATTTTTCCTGAACAAGATCTGACACTATCGCCCTTGATGTGACCTCATTTCCTGCCATAAAAAGTCCGTAAAAAATGAAACCTATCCATCCAAAAATTGGAAAATCAAGAGTAAAGATGAAAGCTGTGGCTGAAAAAAGAAGATATGTTATAGAGAGGGTAAAACCTTTTCCAAATCTGTCAGAAATAAAACCTGCAGGATAGCTTGAAAAAGCATAAATGATGTTGTAAAGAAGATAAACAACAGGTATAAATCCTATAGAAACGCCAATACTGTTTGCCTTCAGTATCATAAATGCATAATTCATACTGAATATAGAAAACAAAACCTGAAGAGTCAGAAGTTTGTAAAAATCGGATGGTAGTTCTTTTGGAGAAAAATTTTCTAATTTTTTTACCGCTTTTATATTGGGCTCTTTAACAAACAGGATCAATATCAAAACTGAAAGTAAAGCAGGAAGAAAGGAAACAAGGAATATTAATCTGAAAGTGTTTTCTTTTTCTCCTAAAAATAAAAGAAAGAAAAAAGCTGTAAGAGTTCCAAAAACAGCTCCCAGGGTGTCCATACCCCTGTGAAAACCAAAAGATCTTCCGCTTTTTTCCTTCTGTGTGTAGTAGGAGATTAAAGCATCTCTTGGTGAGGTTCTTATCCCTTTTCCGGTTCTTTCTATCATCCTAAGAACAAGAACATCTTTCCAGCTTCCAGCAAAATAAAGAAGGGGTTTTGTAAAGGCTGAGATTGCGTATCCTGCAACAACAACAGCTTTTTTTCTTCCAAGCCTGTCTGAGACATACCCTGAAAAAACCTTTAAAAAGCTTGCGGTGAGCTCTGCTGCACCCTCAATAATCCCTATCTCAAATTTTGATGCTTTCAGAATATGATCAAGAAATAAAGGAAGAACAGGAAATATCATCTCGCTGGAAAGATCAGTCAAAAAGCTGACTATTCCCAAAAAGATTATGTTTTTGTTTATTCTTAGCATATAATTAAGGTTATAGTTTTAAAGCTTTTCAGCAAGGAGGGGTAGAGATGAAAAAGATTATACTTGAGGAAAGTGAGATACCAAAACAGTGGTACAACATACTACCTGACCTTCCTTCACCTCTTGATCCGCCCCTTGACCCTGAGACAAAACAGCCCATCAGTCCGGAAAAGCTGAAAGCTCTCTTCCCTGAGGAATTGATACAGCAGGAGATGTCTGACAAAAGATGGATAGATATTCCCCCTGAAGTTCTTGATGTTTACGCTATATGGAGACCTACACCCCTTATAAGAGCCGTCAATCTTGAGGAATACCTTGATACCCCTGCAAAGATTTACTACAAATATGAAGGGACAGCTCCTCCAGGAAGCCATAAACCAAACACTGCTGTCCCACAGGCTTACTACAACGCAAAGGAAGGAATTAAAAAACTGACCACAGAAACAGGTGCAGGGCAGTGGGGAAGCTCCCTTGCCTTTGCAGGTCAGTACTTTGGTGTTGAAGTAAAGGTATATATGGTAAAAGTCAGCTATCTGCAGAAACCCTACAGAAGAGTTCTTATGGAAACATGGGGAGCGAAGGTCATTCCAAGTCCAAGCCCTTATACAAAGTCAGGGAGGGAAATACTGAAAGAAGATCCAGACAACCCGGGAAGTCTTGGAATAGCAATAAGTGAGGCTGTTGAGGAGGCTCTTGAAAATAGCGACACCCATTACTCCCTTGGAAGCGTCCTTAACCATGTTTTACTCCATCAGACAGTTATAGGGCTTGAAGCAAAAAAACAGCTTGCAAAGGTAAAACATTATCCTGACTTGATTATAGGATCTGTTGGAGGGGGAAGTAATTTTGGAGGGCTTGCACTTCCTTTCATGTTAGACAGGTTGTCACGGGACAGCTGTACAAGATTTATCGCTGTTGAACCAGCATCATGTCCTACATTAACAAAGGGCAGATATGATTATGACTTTGGTGATACTGTTGGATTTACACCGCTTATGAAGATGCACACATTAGGTCACGATTTTATCCCTCCCTCTATACATGCAGGTGGACTGAGATACCACGGAATGGCACCGATCATATCAAAACTTTATGATGAAGGGCTGTTAGAAGCTGTTGCAGTTCCACAAACAGAAGTGTTTAAAGCGGCTGTTGATTTTGCACGGACTGAAGGTATAGTCCCTGCCCCTGAATCGGCTCACGCTGTAAAGGTTGTAATAGATGAGGCTTTAAAATGCAGGCAGACAGGGGAGCAAAAGGTTATTCTTTTTAACCTGAGCGGTCATGGATTGCTTGATCTGATGGCTTATCAGAAATACCTTGAAGGTGAGCTTTCTGACTAAACCTTGAGATACTCAAGGAACAGTGTTGCTGTTCCAAGGTAAATAAGGATACCAATAATATCGTTGAGTGTAAGTGTGATGGGTCCTGTTGCAACGGTAGGATCTTTATGAATTTTTAAAGAGATATAAGGTAGAAGGCCTCCAACAAACGCTGCTATTACTATGTTTAAAAATAGGGCTATTCCTATCACAACTCCCATAATATGAGCACTTATCCATACAGAAGATATAAGTCCAACAACAAGTGAGACGGCTAAAGCTATCAAAACAGCCACTTTGACTTCCCTGAGCAGAAAATTCAAAAAATCTTTAAAATATTCTGTTATTTTACCTGTTGCGAGACCCCTTGCTGTTATTATTGCCGACTGTGAGCTTATCATTCCTGATATGGCAGCAACAAGGGGAAGAAAAAAAACTATAGGTAGAAACTGTCTAATTGTGAAATCAAATAAGCTTATGATCACAGCAGAAACCATCTCCCCAAAAACAACAACAAATAGCCATGGAAGTCTCAGTTTTGCTGTTTTTAGAATCTGATTTGTGTAAAAAAGTTCTTCTTCCTGAGCTCCGGCCATTTTGAAAAAATCTTCCGTTGTCTTTTCTGTTATCGCATCAAGAATGTCATCAATGTATATAACCCCTATAAGCTCTTCATTCTCATCAACAACAGGAATAATAAGAAGATCGTATCTCTGGAAAATATCTATCGCCTCACTTTTTGTTGCATCAGATCTTATGGAGATAACATCCGTATTCATAACATCTTTTATCTGGGCATTCAAAGGAGCTGTAAGTATCTCTTTTATAGAAGCAACTCCGATAAGCCTTTCTTTTTTATCAACAACATATATGTATATGATCTCTATATCCTCAGGGGCACTTCTCACAATATTCAGCACATCCTCAATCGTTTTTTCTTCCTCAACGGATATGTAATCCTCGCTTATTAAAGGAGCTATACTGTCCTCCCCGTAAGATATAAACTTGCGTAGTTCTTCTTTTTCTTCTTCAGCAAGTTTTGCCATAATGGCGTTCTGTAGCTCAACAGGAAGTTTGTCTATTATTTTTGATATCTCACCTGTTGAGAAAGTTATAAGAACCCTGAGAGCTTCCTTTATAGGCAAAGCTCTTAAGATCTCAATCTGTATGTCCTCATCAAGATCGTAAAGGAGATCAGATGCCTTTTCTATACTTGTGTTCATAAGTATCTGGAATATTTTCACCCTTTCCTGATGGGAAAGATACCTGAATATAGCAACAAGATCCCCTTTGTGTGTTTTTTCAAGTATTCTTTCTAATGCTTTATAATTTCCCTTATACAAAAGCCTTTTTAATGTTTCCTTCAAAACATTTAATGAAGGTGTAAGCAATCTCTATCCTCTATGAAACATACTGGTATCCAAGCATCTTTAGAAGCCTTATATCCTCTTTCCATCTTGGTCTTACCTTTACCCAAAGGTTCAGATGTACTTTTTTGCCAAGCAGATCCTCAAGCTCCTGTCTTGCCTGCTGTCCAATTTTTTTAAGCATCTGGCCTTTTTTTCCTATTATTATCCCTTTGTGGTTTTCTTTCTCAACATATATAACAGCATTGATAATCAGAAGGTTTTTGTTTTTCTGACCTTCTTCAATGCTTTCAACTTCCACAGCTGCTGAATAAGGAAGTTCCTGCTTTGTGTTCTGGAATATCTTTTCCCTTATTATCTCAGCTATGTAAAACCTTAGGGGAAGGTCTGTTATCTGATCTTCAGGGAAAAGAGGAGGTGATTCAGGCAGATATTTTTTTATAACCTGAACAAACCTATCAAGATTTTCACCCTTTATTGCAGACATAGGTATTATCTCAACAAAATTATATTTTTTGGCGCTCTCTTCAATAAGTGGAAGAAGAAGCCTTTTGTCCTTCATTTTATCAATCTTGTTTATCACAAGAATTGTTGGTTTTTGTAGTTTTTTTATGTAGTTTTCAAGAAGTAGCTCATCCTCCTTCGTCCAACCTTTATCTGCCTCAATTATCATAACAAGAATGTCTGCCTCTTCCATGCTCCCAACAGCAGACTCCATAACAACCTTTGTGAGGAGATCCTTACCTTTCTGGACTCCAGGCGTATCAAGAAATATTATCTGTGCATCTTTGTCATGTTTTACCCCAAGAATTCTCATTCTTGTTGTTTGGGGTTTTGGGCTTACTATAGACAGTTTTGTTCCAAGTATGTTGTTCATTATTGTTGATTTGCCAACATTAGGTCTTCCGATTAAAGCAACAAACCCTGCCTTGAAATTTTTATTGTTTTCCATTTTTACACCTGATTTCTATTTTTTAATATTTTCTGTCAGGGATATTTTTTTTGCAAACTTTCAGTAATAAACCTCTTTTAAGAAAAGACCTTCCGGCGGGGCTATGTAAATGCCTCTGCTTGGATCAGCAGCATCAAGTATATCTTTAAGCTGGTTTATGGTTAAAGAGCCTGTGCCTACCCTGACGGCATGAGCTACTATTTTCCTGACCATATGCCTTAGAAAATGTGAAGCTGTTATGTGTATCTCAATTATTTCTCCATCATACTTTAAAAAAAGCTCCCTTATATCAACCTCTTCCCTAAGGTACTCCCCTTTTTTTGACAGGCTTTTAAGATTTTTCTGCTTTTTGATAAGATCAAGAGCTTCCTCTATTTTTTTTATACTGAACTTTTTTGAAAGGTACCACCCAAAACCGTAAAGAAAAGGATCAGGTTTTGTGTATATCCTGTAAAAATAAGTTTTACCTTTTGCACTGAACCTTGCGTTAAAGGAAAGGGGCACTTCTTCTGCTGACAGAATGGCTATATCTCTTGGTAGTGTTGCATTCAGATATTTTTTTATCTCCTCAGGCTTTCTGTAAGAAAATGTTTTGAAGTTTGCAACCTGACCTAAAGCATGAACCCCTGCATCTGTTCTTCCTGAAGCAATCAGGGTTATCTTTTCTCTAAAAAGCTCTCTAAGTTTGTCCTCTAATACCTGCTGTACTGTTATATGGTTTGGTTGTCTCTGCCAGCCGTGGTACCTTGTTCCGATATATTTGATAACCAATTTGTAGTTGTATCTTTTTTTCATGATCTGTTTATTTT
>JALTAS010000201.1 GCA_027058925.1 Persephonella sp. | reverse complement strand
ATTTAACTGGAAAAACTTTATAAACAACCTTAATATCTGTTATTCTTAATTCCCAAAGGAGGAAAGATGGCAAAACCAAGAGTGAAACATTATCTCATAAATGAAAAGTTTGAAGATCCTGGTATTGTTATAGAGATTGACAGTCTGGGAGATTACATACTTTTTGATATTGGAAACATAAAAAGGTTAGACAGACACCTGCTGAAAAAAATAAATAAAGTTTTTATAACCCACACCCATATGGATCACTTCATTGGCTTTGATACACTTTTGAGAAACAAAATAGGAAAAGAACAGGTCGTTGATATATTCGGTATATCTCCTCTTGCAGATAATATTTACTGCAAACTTCAGGGATACACATGGAACTTAGTTGAGTACGAACCAAGACTTGTTTTTAGATTAAAACAGTATAACGAAGGGCTTTTTGAGACATTTCAGTATGACATAAAAAGAAAATTCGCCAAAGATTTTGTAAAAGAAGAAAAAGTATCAACCGATGTTATATACGAAAACAAGTTTTACAGAGTGAGGTTCGCTGTTCTTGACCACAAAATACCTGTAATGGGTTATTCCTTTGAGTACAAGGATCGATTGCTTTTGAAAAAAGACAAAATAAATGAGCTGCCGCTAAAAGGAAAACAGATAGGTCAGTTCAAATCCTTCCTTGAAGATGAAAATAACAAAGAAAAAAAATTCAAAATAGGCAACAGACTTTTTGACTGGGAATACCTGAGAAAAGAGTATTCATACATACAGAAAGGAATAAAGATCTCATACATAACAGATGTTGTTTTTTCTGAGGAGAATGTATCAAAGATAATAAACCTTGTGAAAGGCTCTGATGTTCTTTACTGTGAGTCTGTTTTCCTTTCTGAAGACAAAGAGCAAGCCTCAAAAGTATATCACCTGACCACAGACCAGACAGCATACATAGCAAAAAAAGCTGATGTCAAAAAACTTATTGTTTTCCATTTTTCAAGAAGATACGGAAACAAAAAGGAAAAAATCCTTGAAGAGATTAAAGAGCTTTTTCCTTCTGTAGAGTAGATCAGTCATTCATCCTATTTACCATTAATGTTCCACATCCGCCAATTTTTCTTGTTCTGTATCTGTTTGAAAGCGTAACCCTCACACCTTTTTCTTTTAAGAATAGAAAAGCCTTTTCATACTCCTGGTCTGTCGTTGTTTTGTAGGGCAGTCCTTCAATCTCATTGTATTTTAGAAGCGAAACCCCTATGCCTAACTCTTTTGATATTTTAGCAAGCTCTTCAAGTTCCTGGGGAGAGTCGTTAACCCCACTTATAAGCAGATAAGCTATGTTATAAAGCTTTTTCTTTCTTTTTGATAACTTAGACAGATGTTCCTTTAGTGTCTGGATTATGTTTTGAAGCTTTTCTCCTCTTGGTATTATCTGCTTTCTTTTTTCATCATATACACTGTGGAAGGATATGTTAACACCGTTATGAGGCAGGCTTAAAAGCTCCTTAAGATTTTTAGCAGGAAAGCCTGTTGTGTAAAATGAGCATTTTAAACCTTTTTCCTTAAAATACCAGAAAGCATTCTTAACATTTTCCCAGTTTAGAAGAGGTTCCCCAATACCTGCAAACGCCATATTTTTTATCTCAAACCCATCAGCTACAGCAATCTCGTACTGGGATATGATCTCATCTGCAGTCAGGTTCCTGATAAGACCTTTCATACCGGAAGCACAGAAAGAGCATCTTACAGGACAGCCAAGCTGTGTTGATACACACAGTGTGTCTCCCCTGTAATAAACAGACTCAACCGTAAACTGATCGTCTGTTTTAACCTCAAGCAGTTTATTAAGCTGATCCTGTATAACGGTTTCCACTTTCATCGCAGGAATAATATAAATCTTCCCTTAAGATTGTTCAAGCAGGTATGGTTTAATAAACTTAAGATGTTACAAAGACATCTATCAGTTTGGTTTTTAAATCTTCATTCTGCGGTTCTATAAATTTCTCATAAAGAAAGGGATATTTTTTTCTAATTTCCTTCAGATAC
>JALTAS010000200.1 GCA_027058925.1 Persephonella sp. | reverse complement strand
TGCTGGAGGATACAGTTCCATTTGAGGTTAAACTTGAAGGTGTGTATGACTGGATAGTGTTTGTTCCGTCAAAAGAAGACGGTATAGGCGTTCCCAATAAGTTTTACGGAAAGTTTAAAGACGGCAGGATAAAAGTGAGGGGCATTGAGCTGAGAAGATCAGATACACCCCGTTTTATCAAAGATTTTCAGAAAGATTTTATTAATCACCTGTCAAAAGCAAAAAACAGAAAAGAACTGATAAAGAGACTGTCAGATATTGATACATTTTTTGAAAAACATGCCAGAAGGCTCACTAAAGGGAAAGTTCCTATTCAGGATCTTATTGTCAGGAAAAGACTGTCAAAAATGTTAGAAGAATACAGGGTAAAAAATGATATTTCAGAAACAGCAGGCACATTAATAAAAGAAGGTATTACCGTAAACCCCGGAGAAAAAGTGAACATAATATACATAAAAGACAGTTTTATAAAAGCCGTCCCTTTTGAGATATACATAAAAAACCCAAAGCCTATTGATATAAATAGGTATGAAAAACTTTTAAAAGATAGCTGTTTTGTTTTTAAGTTTGTAAAAAACAGGTTCTATGTATGATTAGGATTATACAAAAGTAGTTTTAAAGCTTATAATAATATACAATCTCCAGATATATTTTTTAGAGGTGAAAAGCAGATGCCAGAAAAAAGAGGTGCTGATATTGTTATAGATGTTTTGATTGAGGAGGGGGTTGATACGGTTTTCGGACTTCCCGGCGGTGCCATAATGGAGGTTTACGATGCGTTATTTGATGCCCCTTTGAGAAATATTCTTGCAAGACATGAACAGGCTGCAGCCCACATGGCAGATGGGTACGCAAGGGCTACGGGAAAGGTAGGAGTTGTTCTTGCAACATCGGGACCAGGAGCAACAAACCTTGTAACAGGTCTGGCGACAGCCCACATGGACTCTGTTCCTGTTGTAGCAATAACAGGTCAGGTTCCAAGAAACTACATAGGAACAGATGCCTTTCAGGAGGCTGATGTTGTCGGGATAACAAGACCTATAACAAAACATAACTTTCTTGTTACAGATATTAAAGATTTAGCTCTTATACTGAGGGAGGCTTTTTATCTTGCAAAAACAGGAAGACCGGGACCTGTTCTGGTTGACATACCAAAAGACATAACACAGCAGGTATATAACTACAAAATGCCCACCATAAAAGATGTTGAAGATGCCCTTCCTGGATACAAACCACATTACGAAGGAAATCCTGTTCAGATAAAAAGAGCTGCAGAGCTTATAAGGAAAGCAAAAAGACCGGTTCTTTACGTTGGAGGCGGAGTAATAATAGGAAATGCCTCAGAGGAACTGAGGGAGCTTGCAGAACTTACAAGGATACCTGTTGCAACAACAAACATGGGAAAAGGGGCTTTTGATGAAAACCACCCCCTTGCCCTCCACATGCTTGGAATGCACGGAACATACTACGCAAATATGGCTGTTTACAACTGTGATCTTCTGATCGCCGTAGGTGCAAGATTTGACGACAGGGTGACAGGAAAGATAGATGAGTTTGCCCCTGAGGCAAAAATAATACATATAGATATTGACCCGGCATCCATCAGTAAAAATATACATGTTGATATACCAATCGTCGGAGATGTTAAAAATGTTCTTCAGAAACTTCTAAGGGAACTGAAGAAAAAACCTGTTGAATGGGTCAAAGCAAGGGAAAGCTGGCTGAAGCAGATAGAAAAATGGAGAGAAAAACACCCCCTTACATACCAGCAGTCTGACAAAATAATAAAGCCCCAGTATGTTATAGAGGAGATATACAAAATCACAAAAGGGGAAGCGATAATATCTGCAGGTGTTGGACAGCACCAGATGTGGGCAGCAATGTTTTACAAATACAAATTCCCAAGACAGTTTCTAAACTCTGGCGGTCTCGGAACAATGGGATACGGCTTTCCTGCAGCAGTTGGGGCAAAGCTTGGAAAACCTGACAAAACGGTATTTGCGATAGAAGGTGACGGTTCATTTGTTATGAATATGCAGGATGTCATTACTGCTGTTCAGTACAGGGTTCCTGTAAAAATAGCCATAATAAACAATGAGTTTTTAGGAATGGTAAGACAGTGGCAGCAGCTTTTTTACGACAGCAGATACTCGTCTGTATGCCTTGCTGTACACCCTGACTTTGTAAAGCTTGCTGAGGCTATGGGGGCTGTAGGACTCAGGGCAACAAAACCAAAAGAGGTCAGACAGGTTCTTCAGAAAGCGATGGAGATAAACGACAGACCTGTTATTATGGATTTTGTGGTTGACAGGGAAGAAAATGTTTTACCTATGGTTCCTGCAGGAAAAAGCTACAGAGAGATGATAGTAAGCCCTAAACAGAAGGGCGAAGCTGAAACCATGTATCTTGTGGGATAAAGGAGTTCAAAAATGACAGAAGACATAAAAGCTATTAAAGTAAGACCTCTTCCAAAAACAGAAACAAGAAAGCATGTGATAATTGTTAGGGTTATGCACAACTTTGGAGTTCTTACAAGGATAACATCTTTGTTTGCAGGAAGAGGATACAATATAGAAAGTCTTACAGTAGGTAAAACACATGAACCTAATGTTGCAAGAATAACAATAGTTGTTGAAGGAAACGAAAGGGTTGTTGAGCAGATAATAAAACAGCTTAGAAAACTTATTGAGACATTAAGGGTAAGGGATATAACAGATATCCCACATATTGAAAGGGAGCTTGTTCTGATAAAAGTTCATGCAGGTGAAGACAAAGCAAGAGATGAGATAATGAGGCTTGTAAACATATTCAGAGCAAAAGTGGTTGATGTATCAACGGATACTTACACAATAGAGATAACAGGAGATTCAGAAAAGATTGACGCTTTCATAAACCTGCTCAGACCATTTGGACTAAAAGATATAGCAAGAACAGGAGTGCTTGCATTAACAAGAGAATCAGCAAAAGAAGGGCTTCAGGAACATAAATTAGAATGATCTACATTTTTGCGATTTTATTTTTCTGGGCACTGCAGGTTTCTGCTGGAGAGATAGGTATAAAGAAGCCTGTTTTGAGAAATCTTCCTTCAGAATACAGCTCTATATTCCACACATTTCTGGTTGACAATTTTGAAAACACAGAAAAGTTCACATCTAAGAAAAGCTACCCTTATACTATAAAACCCTATCTTTCATCAATAGCAGGAAGCTACAATCTATGTTTTGATATTTATAAAAACAAAGATATATACAGGATAATCTGTTTTTCCTCTAAAGATGCTCAGGATCTTTCCCAGAAGATAGATAACCTCCCAGAAAAGATAAAATTTCTCAGCATCAGAAAAAAAACAGAAAAGCATGTATATCTCAAGGTATTAACATTCTCAAAAAGATTCAGCAGTATACTTAAAGTAACATCTCAAAATGGAGACATACTCATCAACTACACACAGGCAAAAGAGTTTAAAGGTGAGGATGTAGAACATATAACGGTAGGAAATGCCCTTATAAATATAGATACTATTATTCTAAACAGTGCTGAAGCATCAAAAGTTTTTGATTACATACTCAGAGGATACCGTTTTAAAGGGATTTTGATTATAAAAACATATTAGTGTAATATTTTAAATTAAGCAAAAAAAGGAGGTCAAAATGGCTAAAATCTATTATGATGAGGATGCATCACTTGAAGCATTAAAAAACAAAACTGTTGCAATAATAGGGTATGGAAGTCAGGGACATGCCCACGCCCTTAATCTTAGAGACAGTGGAATAAATGTCATTATAGGGCTATATTCAGGAAGCAGATCAGCAGAGAAAGCAAAAGCTGAAGGGTTTGAAGTTTACATCCCTGATGAGGCTGCAAAAAGGGCTGATGTTATTATGATGCTAATCCCTGACACAATACAGCCTGAGGTTTTTGAAACGGCAATTCTGCCTAATCTTGATGAAGGTAATGCACTTGCATTTGCACACGGATTTAATGTTCATTTTGGGCAGATAGTCCCACCTGAATATGTTGATGTTTTCCTTGTTGCACCTAAAGGACCAGGACATCTTGTAAGATGGCAGTATGAAGAAGGAAAAGGTGTTCCCGGACTTGTGGCTGTTCATCAGGACTTTACAGGTAATGCAAAAGATGTTGCCCTTGCATACGCAAAAGGGATAGGATGTACAAGAGCAGGACTGATTGAAACAACATTTGCAGAAGAAACAGAAACAGACCTTTTTGGTGAACAGGCTGTCCTGTGCGGAGGGGCAACAGCTTTGATAAAGGCAGGCTTTGAAACCCTTGTTGAGGCTGGATACCAGCCTGAAGTTGCATATTTTGAATGCCTGCATGAATTAAAACTGATAGTGGATCTTATATACCAGTACGGGATAGCAGGAATGAGATACTCTATATCCGACACAGCAAGATACGGGGACGTAACGAGAGGAGACAGGATTTACAATGCTGTAAAACCTGTCCATAAAAAAATACTGGAAGAGATCCAGAGGGGCGAGTTTGCAAAGGAATGGATACTTGAAAATGTGGCAAACAGGGCACATTTTAATGCTATGCTCAAAAAAGACGAAAAGCATCCTGTTGAGGAAATAGGAAAAGAACTGAGAAAAATGATGCCCTGGCTGGAGTCAAAAGGATTATAAAAGGGTTGTAAATGAATTTAACATCAAAAAGAAAATCTTTAAAAAAGATATACGAACCGTTCGGGCTTATTTTTGTTAAGGCACACATAACGCCGAATGTAATTACCCTTATATCTGTGGCTATGGGGCTTTTTGCTGCATTTTCTTTTTATAAGGGAAAGCCCCTTACAGCAGCTTTTTTCCTGTTTTTGAGCGGATTTTTTGATCTTATGGACGGTATTGTAGCAAGGGAAACAGAAAAATCATCAAAATTTGGTGCTGTTTTTGACTGGCTTGCAGATAAGTTTGTTGACGGTTTTGTTCTTTTTTTCATAGGTATAACATACTCAACACCTGTGCTTACAGCTCTGGCTGTTGTTGTTAATATGCTCCACACATTTATAAAACCTGTTGCTTATGCAGAGATAGGTTTTGCAAACAGGGAAAAAGGAAAGATAGATGATCCCCTTGAAGGGATCGGATTTTTTGGAAGACCTGAAACTATGCTGGCGATCGTTATTTTTTCTGTTTTTGAGCACTTTCATATATTTGGCGGGCTTCAAACAGGGTTCATAATAATAACAGCCCTGATGACATTATCCCTCTTCCAGAGGGTTATTTATCTGTATGTAAAATACAACAAAGATTATGACTAAAGGGGAAAAGAATGCACAGACCTTACACAATAATAGTCTCAGAGGTTACAGTTGACGGTAAGCTTACCCTCAGAAAAGGAAGATCATCAAAAGAGATAATGCAATTTATGGACGATGAGGCAAACAGGTATCTCCACGAGCTGAGGGCAAAGGTTGACGGAATAATGGTAGGCGCAGAAACTATAAGGACAGACAACCCTTTTTTGACAGTAAGGTATGTTGAGGGAAAAAATCCCACAAGAATAGTTCCAACATCAAAGGCAGACATACCTATAGATGCCAATATA
The DNA here is from genome assembly GCA_027058925.1 of Persephonella sp. Classification (GTDB taxonomy): domain Bacteria; phylum Aquificota; class Aquificia; order Aquificales; family Hydrogenothermaceae; genus Persephonella_A. The sequence continues at coordinate 2,480 of JALTAS010000200.1, read as the reverse complement.
TTGGAAAAACATGCACCAACAATAATAGTAACATCAAATTCAGCCCCTGAGGAAAAAGTGAAAGCCCTTGAAGAAAAGGTTGAGGTTATAAAATGCGGTGAGGAGTCTGTTGATCTTATAGATATGATGGACATGCTATACAAAAAGGGAATAAGAAATCTTATGGTTGAAGGAGGGGCTACACTTAACTGGAACCTTCTCAGACTTGGACTTGTTGATGAGATCAGACTGATACATATACCGTTTATAGTTGGAGGAACAGACACCCCAACATTGGTAGGAGGAGAAGGATTTTACTCCTTTGACGAGGTTGTGAAGCTAAAGCTAAGAGCACACTTTATGAAAGGATCTCATCTTATTACAGAATGGGAGATAAAGTTTGAAGGTTAAGGTTCTTTACTTTTCTTCCATAAAAGACAGGCTCAAAAAAAGTACAGAATTTTTTGAAATAAAGGAAGATTCCACAGTATCTGATCTTATAAAAGAGATACAAAAAAAGTATCCAGATATGTCCGAAAGTATAAAAAACATAATGATTGCCGTAAATGAAGAGTATGCAGATATCCAGACAAAACTTAAAAATGGAGACACTGTGGCTCTTATACCACCTGTAAGCGGCGGTTAAGATGTACAGAGAAGCTGTAATATCAAACGGTCAGTTTTTTATAAATTTTGACAAGTACCTGTCTCTTAGAGATATTTACTTTCCCTATGTTGGACAGTACAACCATCTAAGGGGAAACAAAAACCACCTGATAGTTTCTGTTGACGGCGATCTTAGATACATGGATGAAGGCTGGGAAAGAAAGTTTTCATACAAAAAAAACAGCCTTATCACAGATATAAAAGCCGTCAATAAAGATCTTGGAGTATCTCTAAGAATAAATGATCTTATACACAAATACCTTCCTGTTTATATCAGAAAAATAACTGTAAAAAATCTAACAAAAGAGAAAAAGAATATAAAGATATTTTTTTACCACGACTTTTGCCTTTATGAAACAGAAGCAGGAAATACAGCCCTTTACCATCCGGATATGAAAGGACTTGTCCATTATAGAGAATCAACATACCTTCTTGTTTCTATATATCCAGAGATCTCAGACTACACCATAAGTGTAAAAAAAGAGTCATGTATGAACCAGATTAAAAACCAGAAACTTGGGAAAAATCCTATAGCAAGGGGAGATATTGACAGTGCTGTTGCATATTACACTGATCTTCAGCCAGAAGAAGAAAAGGAGTTTTATTACTACATAATAGCAGGAAAAAGTTTTGATGACCTTGAAGAAAAACAGAAAAGAATGCTTGAAGAAGGAATACAGCATTTTATTGAGGAGACGGAAATATTCCACAACAGCTGGCTGAAAGAAAAAAAGGAGATAAAAAGCTCAATAAGCAGAAAAATAAGAGAGCTTTACAACAAAAGCCTGCTTATCATAAAAGCCCACATAGATAATAGAGGAGCCATAATAGCATCTGCAGACTCAAGTATATTCCACAGATTTAATAAGGATCATTACAGCTACTCATGGCCAAGGGATAATGCATTTATCGTTATGGCTCTTGACAGGGCAGGCTACGGAAACACAACAAAAAAGTTCTTTGAGTTTGCATCAAAAACTTTGACAAAAAAAGGTTATTTTCTACAAAAATACCTTCCAGACGAGTCTTTCGGCTCATCATGGCATCCATGGATAGATCAGGAGGGAAAACCCCAGCTTCCTATTCAGGAAGATGAAACAGCTCTCGTTATATGGGCTTTATATCACCACTACAAGATTACAAAGGATATTGAGTTCATAGACAGAATGTACGGCTCTCTTGTTAGACCTGCCGCAGAGTTTATGGTTAGATACAGGGACGAAAGGGGTCTACCACTTGAAAGCTATGATCCCTGGGAAGAAAGAAGGGGCGTCCTTACATACACATCTGCTACAGTGTTTGCAGGACTTATGTCTGCATCAAAAATGGCACATCTGACGGGAAATATAGATGAATCAAAAAGGTATGAAAAGGCTGCAAGAGAAGTAAGACAGGCAATACTGAAATATCTGTACAATAAAAAAGCTGAAAGATTTGTCAAGATGCTGGTCAGAGATAAAAATGGAAATCTTATGGAGGATCTTACAGTTGATGCGAGCCTCATATCTGTTTTCTTCACGGGGATGCTTCCCCCAAACGATTACAGGGTTCTCAACACAGTTTATGCAATAAAAGACAGATTATGGGTAGATTTTGGCATCAAAGGACTTGCAAGGTTTGAGGGAGATCTTTACCACAGAATTGACAGATATTACCCCGGAAACCCATGGATAATAACAACTATGTGGCTGGCAGACTGGTACATTGCAACAGATCAGATTGATGAAGCCCTCAAACTTATAAACTGGGTTGTTGAAAGACAGTCTCAAGCAGGTCTTCTTGCAGAGCAGTACGATCCTGAAACAGGAAAACCTCTTTCAGTTGTTCCGTTAACA
>JALTAS010000199.1 GCA_027058925.1 Persephonella sp. | reverse complement strand
ATACTATACGGAATCACCTTTTTCTTTATATTTCTTTCTGCTGTTGTTTCAGAAATACTTTCACTTGTGTTTGATGAAGGGCTTTTAAGTCCTGTTCAGGTGATTTTTCACACAGTTGCCTTCACAGGTTATGTGATTACTTTTTATTATGTTTATAAAAATCAGGATTATATAGAAAAGAAAAATACAGAAATATTCAAAAAACAGGAAAAGATAGATCAGGAAGAGCTAAAGAACTTTCAGGACTAAAATATTCTATAGCTTCTGCCGATAATATTAATAACCAATCTTAAAATGAGGTAAAGTTATGTCTCTTTTCTTTGCCCTTTCTATGGCAGGACAGTCATTGCTTACGCATAAAAGAGCCATGGATAATGTCAACAAAAATATGACAAATCTTTACACAGAAGGATACGCAAGAAGGGTTAACCATTTATCTGACATGCCTGCAAGCAGTGTATATCTGCAAAAAATAGAAAGGGTCTTTGACAGGGCACTTTTTGATAGATATCTGGGAGCTAACAATCAGAAAACAGGATATGAAGGTTATCAGGATATACTCCAGCAGATAGAATCCCTTTATAATGACATAATGGGATCAGGACTTTCTTCCCAGCTTAATGACTTTTTTAACTCATTTAATGATGTTGCTGTTAATCCGGATGATCTTGCAGCAAGATACTCTGTTATATCAAAAGCAACAGCCCTTGTAGGCAGGATCAGAAACGACTATGACTCCCTCCAGAATATAAAGGAAAAAACCTCACTATCTATAAAAGACAACTTACAGAAACTGAATAACCTGACAAAACAGCTTGCCTATGTAAACAAAAATATAAAGTTCTTTTTCAACGATGAGGTAAGGCTTAATGAGTTTTTAGATGAAAGGGACAGGATACTTAAAGAGATCTCATCACTCATTGATGTAAAAATCAGAATAAATGAGGATAAAACTGTTGATCTTTTTACAGCCAAAGGTTTTTCACTTGTTGTTTATGATCAGGTCAGTAAAGCAACCTTTGAGACAGATAGCTCAGGGAATCCGGTTGTAAGAATAGGAGGAAACAATGTAACAGATGTACTGGGAAATGGAAAGATAGGAGGATACATCAAGGGAATCAAAAAAGTCAATGAGGCTATAGATCAGCTTAATGATTTTACTACAACCTTTGCACTGATTGTAAACAAACAGCACAGACAGGGTTATGATCTTAATGGAAATACAGGTATTGACTTTTTTGGAATAGATCCAGAAAGCTCCCTCACAAACATTGATGCATCAAATATAGTTGTAAGTATATCAGATCCAAAACAGATAGCTGCAGCATCAGACCCTGCATACACAAATTCTGACAACACAAATATCAAGAAGATAATTAATATTAAAGATGACATAACCGGCGTTTTAACCTCTGCCGAAGAAACAGATCTTCTTTCAGATGGATCAATTACTATTGGTGGGATAACCTACAACCTGAAGAACATTGCAAACTACAATCTAATAAAGGAAAAATCCTTCCATGAGTTTTACAGTTCAAACATAGTCACCCCTGTTTCTTCAGAGCTCTCTAAAATTAAAACCCTTGCCAAAGATTCAGGCTTTTTGCTTGAAAGTATTGATCAAAAAATGAAAGAGATATCTTCTGTAAATATTGATGAGGAGCTTATTAACCTGACAAAACTACAAAGAGCATATGAAGCTTCTGCTAAAATAATAAATGTTACAGATGAGCTTTTACAGACAGTTTTAAATCTTGTTAAGTGATTACTAAAAAATAAATTATTAATACCGATAATAAGCTCAAAACTGAATAAAGTCAGGTGAAAGGTTATGAGAATTCCTGATATAGCGTTTTTTGATACATTTATAAAATACGACAGGATAAGAGAAAAGGATCTTGAGAGATATACAAGAGAGCTTTCTTCAGGGAAAAAGATTCTCTCCCCATCAGATAATACTGTGGATAATGTAAGATCTCTAAGGCTGAAGAAACTGACTGAAGATATTGAGACCTACAACCGTAATATTGATATGGTTAAAAATCATCTTGATGTTGCTGAAAGCACACTTGGGACAATAGTAAATACCGCGCAGGAAACAAGAGTTGAGATTGTCAGACTTTTAAACACAGGTGTTATTGATCAGGAGGATGCACAGATTCTGAAAGATTACTTCCAGTCTATGAGAGATTACATACTTAATCAGGCAAATGTTGCTATAGGAGACTCAAGGCTTTTTGGAGGGGTTAAATCTCAGGTAGATCCATTTGCTTCTGATGGTACCTACAATGGGGAAACTGTGGAGACAACAGTTCCTGTTGCAAAAGGGGTTGAACTTAACACAACATTCAGTGGGAAATCTTACTTAGGAGTTAACGAGATAAGCAACAAAATGCTTATCGTTGAAACAATAGATAAGATAATAGAGATTATAGATTCTGGAGACCTTTCAAGGCTTTATAACCCTTCTGATTACATCAATGTTCAGATTGATGGTAATTCTTACGGAGCTGTACCTGTTCTTGAAGCTTTTGATATAGGTTTAGACCAGATAATGCAGCACAGATCAATGATAGGAGAGCAGATTGTTGTTGCAGATAGCATAAAAGAGCAGAATGAAACCTTAAGAGTAGATTTTTCTAATCTAATATCAAAATTAGAAGACACTGATTATGCAGGTGCCATTTCCCATCTTGAAAAGGCTAAAACAGCTTATGAGGCAACACTCGCATCAATAATGCAGAATAAGGATCTCAGTCTTCTTAAGTTTTATAAGTAATTCAGTATCTGTATTTCTTCATATCATTTTTTTTGGATATCGCCTTGAGTATCTCTCCCTGTTTTGTTTTTACCTTGTTTTCCAGATTTGAAATACTTCTTATCAGGTATTCTATTTCTTCTTTAGAAAATTTTGAGAAATCAAGATTCTGTATCTGTCTCATAACTTGTGAGGCAGATTCGAAATCCCCACTATCAAGAAGTAAGATTATCTCATCAAGCTTCCTTTTCAGCTCTTTGATAACAGTTCCTCCCAGGCTGATCTGAGTGTGTCTAATATCTGTATTATGTCTTCAAGCAGTTTAATGTCATTTTTTGCATGGGCTTCCAGTATCTTTAAGTAAGAGAACTCATAAAGATCTCTCAGATTTTTTGCTATTTCCTTTCCCTGCTCCATATCAAGAGATGAGTTAAGGGCAAGAATTATCTCTGTCGCCCTATTAATGTTATTTATTTTTGATTTTATATCCCCTTCCTGTATGTTGTTAATGGCATCCTTTAGACAAACGATAGCTTTGTCATAAAGCATAACAACCTGTTTTATAGGAGATGCTGTCTCAATATCTGTCTTTAGATAAACATCATAAGGGTTTGTCATTTTTCCTCTCCTACTGGTTTAGTAAACTTACATTACCAAATGTTGCTGCGATTCTCTGTCTGATATCCTCCATCTGTGCCATAAGCTGTTGAAGGGCAACAAACTGCCTTTTTAAAGTTTCTATCTCCTCATCAATTCTTTTACTTTGTAGCTGTATCATATCTTCTATGTTCTGTATCTGCTTATCGTAACTTTTTTCTTTCAGTTTAACAGGGCCGTCAATTCCTGTTACATAAACAAGGTAATCGTTAAGCTGTGTTTTCAGATCATTGATTTTTGTTTCAACTGATGCTTTGTCTGTCAGAAGCTGATTTTTTAGATCTGTTTCATTAATAGATATATGCCCTGTGTCTTTATCAACGCTGAGTATCCCAAGCTGGAAAAGTGGATCTAATCTTTTAAAAATACCTGATCTTATTGACTGAAGGGTTGTTCTCTCATCTGAGAGAACCCCGTTTTCTCCTGTGTTGTTTTTTATAAAATCTACAATCTCGTTGTATTTATCTATCATGCTTTTAAGATCATTTATGAAAGGATCATAATCTTCCTGAATGTTTATGTTTACAGGCGTTGTTGAGACAGATTTCACATTGATGGTTAATCCGTCTATAACATTGTTAAAACTGTTTGTTGAGCTCTCAACAGTATTACCATAAACGCTAATCTGGGCGTTCTGTGCAGGCTGGGCATTATAAAAATTTCCAAGTGTTGATGAAAGGTTTCCTGTATCTGATATAGAAACTGTGTTTGCACTTCCTGTATCCATTCCCTGAATTAAAAGCCTGTACTGAGAACCGTCATAAAAGATTGAAGCGTTTATATTAAGACCTGAATCTGCAGCTGTTGTGTTTATCCTGTTCACTATGTCCTGAAGGGAATCTGTTGAGTCGTAAGAAACATCTATGCTGCTGCTTTGATAATTAATGGTTAATGTCCCAGCTGTAAGTGAAGATATAGGAGTATCTTTATCGGCAACACCGCCGTTTGTTATCCATACATCATTTTTTGCAAGCTGATTTACCTGTATATCAATTGTTGTTGGTGCTAATTTTCGTGGATCATTAATAATAACATCAAGTACCGTATCATCTGAAACAGAGACCTTCTTTTTATCCAGTTCTCCTACACTGGTTACAGAATCAAAAGCTGATTTGAAATCCTTAAGCAGAGAACCATAATCTGATATGGCTGATTTTTTATCCTTTATACTTCCTTCTTTAGACTGAAGAAGATAAAGCTGTTGGCTCTTCAATGTTCTGATGCTGTCAAGCATCTGCTGGTAGTCAAAATTACCAACAAGATTGCTCAGGTAAATCTCTCCAGCCACCTTAAACCTCCTTTTTGACAAGGAGACCAACAAGTTCGTCTATCCGTTTTGCAAGCTCAAGGATGTATTCAGGAGGAATCTGCCTGACTACTTTGTTAGTCTTTTTGTCAAGTATCTTTATAACAGGCTCTTGAAGATCTTTATCAATCTCAATTTTTAGATATTTATTCATATAATCAAACTTCTCTTTTATTTCTCTGAACAGATCCTCAAGCTGTTTTTTGTCTAACTTTTCTAAAGATTTTTTAAGCTCCTGAGACTGCTGATCCTGAATATTCTGTGAAGGCTGCTTTACACCCTGCGTTTTAGAAGAATCTAAAGTCTGACCTTCTACTAAGGATCTATCAAGCAGATTATTCACATTTTTAATATCCATGGCTATTCCCCACTTTCTATTTAATTTATCCCTTCACTGATCCTCTGGCAATCAGAGAATCTGTAAAGGGAGGGGGAATCCCCCCACCATACTATCTGAGAAGCTGGAGGACAAGCTGTGGAAGCTGATTTGCCTGTGCAAGCATTGCTGTACCAGACTGCATAAGTATTTGATTTCTTGTGAACTCTGACATCTCTTTAGCAAAATCAACATTTCTAATCCTTGATTCTGCCTCGGATGTGTTAACCCTTTGTGTGTTGTTGTTGCTTATTATCTTTTCAAGCTCAATCTGGTAAGAACCAAACTGTGCAGCAAGGTTATCAACAGCCTGAATTAGACTGTCAACAACAGAGATAGAGTTATTAGCGTTTGTCTGAGTTGTGACATCAATTGTATAGGTTGTTGACCCGATAAGAACTGTTGAAGCTGTTGTAGAATCTGCTCCTGCTGTTGCTCCCGCTGTTGCTCCTGTGATACGAAGCTCCTGGTCAACTCTACCGCCATAATGGATTGTGAAACCTACAGCCGTTCCAGAAGAGAAAAGGTTAACACCGTTAAACTCAGTATCCTGGAATATTTTGCTTATCGCATCAACAAGGTTGTTAATATCTTGCTGTATCTGCTGTCTTGTTGTAGCATCGTTAGAGTCGTTAGCAGCCTGAATGGTTTTAGATTTGATGTCATTCAGAATGTTGTAGATTTCTGAAAGTGATCCCTGAGCTATCTGTGCGATACTTACGCCATCTGCAGCATTTCTTGTTCCCTGATCAAGTGAGATTGCGTATGTTTTGAGCTGGTCTGCAATGTAAAGCCCTGCAGCATCATCAGCAGCTCTATTGATCCTGTACCCTGTTGCCAATCTTTCTAAAGATTTATTCATGTTGTATTCTGTTTTTAGAAGATTGGCATGGGTAAAGTCTGCCTGAAAGTTGTAGTTAATTCTCAGTGCCATGACTGATTACCTCCGATTTTGTTTTTGTTGAGTTCTATTATCGGAGGCGTTTTTTAATTTTTTAGATAAGTTATTAATTTTTTCATCTAACCTTTTTGCTTCCTCTGTAAAGCCAAGGTTTATCAAGCATTTTCTAATTTTTGGAATGATATTAATATTACTGGTTTTGTTTAGATAACCGGAATACATCTTTAATGCCTTTTCAAAATTCTTATTTCTAAAAGCTTCCTCGCCTTCAAAATACATAAAAGCAGGATTTTGAGGATCAATTTTCTCAAGCCTTTTTAGCAGTTTTTCTTTAAGCTTTTTATCATTCATACGATCGGCATAAACTACAGCCTGGGATAACACTCTTGGTTTGTTATAAAGATTCACAACTTTTTTCACAAATCTGTTTATCTCTTTGTTTTGGCTTATTGCAACATTCAAAATAAGGATACTAAGATATTCTCCTCTTTTTTCTTTCCATATATTTATCAGTTTTTCAAGGCTATACTTTGATGATTTGTTTATTATCTGGGGGATCTGGTTCTCAATGTAGTACATAATGTTTGAAAGTCTGTCTGATACAAAGGCAGATCCTTTTGTTATAGCAAATGGGTTGTCTATATGTTTGTCAATAAGGGTTATAAATTTTAAGAAGGAATCTACAGCCCTGTCATAATCTTTTATTTCTGTGTAAAGTTCTCCTTCTAAAAAAATGATATCTGGATGATCTGGAAACTGCCTTTTTGCCTCTTTAATTCTTTCTTTCGCATCACTGAATCTTTTTTCAGAAATAAGGGCTCTTACCAGATAAACATATATATATGAGGAAAAGAATTTTATCTTTTCTGCAGAGTTTGATATAAATTCTTCAGCATATTTTATCACTTTCTTCCAGTATTCAGGTTTTTGTATCGCCAGAATAGAATAAGACTGAACCAGATAAAAAAGTTTTATGAAGTATTCTTTTGAGCTTTTGTCTATCTCTTTTAACTCCTGTTCTAAAAGTTTCAGATTACGGTTTGCTTTGTTTTTCAGGTTTTCGTAACTCTGGTATCCATAATGTTTGACAAAAACAGGAATTCCTGCACTTTCAGAAACATTAACAGTTTCATGAACTTTTCCCACCCATTTTATGTTGGGCTTATTTCTGTGTATAAAAGTGTTTGATGAGATCCCTGCATCTTCCATTCCGGAGGAGATATTTTTTATCAAAATTGCAACAGCATCTATTGTTTGTGGTAGATGTTTCAGATAAAAAAGAGCCTTTCTCCATTCCTGTTCCTCAAGCTCAAAGTCAGCATCAAAATGCCATATCCATTCCCCTTTTGCCTTTGAAACAGCGTAATTTCTTGCGTCTGCAAACCCTTTCCATTTTCTGTGGTAAACCTTGCATCCGTAACTTTTTGCTATCTCAACAGTCCTGTCTGTTGATCCTGTATCTACAAGAATGATCTCATCAAACTTTCCCTTTATACTTTCTAAAAGTCTTGGAAGGTTTTCCTCTTCATTTTTTGCTATGATGCAGGCTGAGATTTTCATCTTTCAATCTTTCTCAACATAAATATATTTTGAACTGTAAACATATCTTCCTCAGTTCCGGCAATTTTATACAGTTTATTTATCAATTTAATCACCTTTAACTTTTCTGAATAAGAGATATTCCCTTCGTACAAATAGTTACTGTAAGTTTTACCGACTAAATCTACTTTAATAAAATAAGGGAGATCTGCAGCTATATTTTCAATCCATTCTACAAAGGATTTTTCAGTAAAGAATCTTAGATGGGTGTTGTCTAATATGCCGACCAATGAATAATTAAACCTTCCAAAAATCAAGTTATACACAATATCAATATGATTGATGTTTGGAACACTTACTATTAACTTCCCATCTTCTTTTAATAAATCAAATAGAAAAAATAAAACATCGTTTACATTCTTTAAATGCTCAATAACATCTAAACAGAGGATGTAATCAAAATCCCCAAAACCTTCCTTTTTTATTCTTGATCTATCTTTACTGTTGTCAAGATCAACACAGACC
>JALTAS010000198.1 GCA_027058925.1 Persephonella sp. | reverse complement strand
GTGGACTGCTCTCACCTAAAAGATTAAATATAGCAACCATAGATTTTCTTCCTGCCTCATCTTTGTATTTTTTATCAAGCTGAACGACTTTCAGAAATTTATCAAGGGCTTCCTTGTATTTTTCTTGAAGTGTCAGGCATGCCCCTTCCTTAAGAAGTCTATCAAGCTCATTCTCAGCTTTCATCTCTTCACACCAGTTTTTAAACTTTATCAGCTCTTTCAGTGCCTGAGCTTTTGAAAAATACTCTTTGTGGTACTCTTTTATAGAGTTTAAAAGCTCCTGAGCCTTATCAAGTCTTCCCTCTCTTATAAAAAACTGGGCAGCCTCAAGAGTTATTTTTTTGTTTTCAGGGTATTCATCAAGAAGTTTTTCATAAATCTCCTCTGCTTTTGTCAGATTTCCTGCCATAAACTCCATCTTTGCCTGATCAAGCAGTTTATCAGCCTCAGATTTTATGTATTTTGATAAAACTTCTCTTAATTTAGGTTCTGGAAGTGCACCTACAAACCTTTCAACCTCTTTCCCTTTTATGAATATCCTTACATCAGGTATTCCGCTTACACCAAACTCCTGTGCAATGTGTGGGTTTTCATCTGTGTTAATTTTTGCAAGAATAAAGCCGTATTCACCTGAAAGTTTTTCCAAAATTGGTTTTAAAACCCTGCAGGGTCCACACCACGGAGCCCAGAAATCTATAACAACAGGTCTTTCATAAGATTTTTCAACAACTATCTCCTCAAAATTTTCATCTGTAACATCGTATATCAGACCCATTTTTAACCTCCTTTTACAGTATTCATATATATAGATAATATAAGTTTTTAGTCTAATTTTCAAATAAAATATGCGTGAAAGATGCTAAGATTTCACCTTTTCCCTGAGCTTACAGACACTGCATATCTCTGTAAATGAAGGTTCTCCACATATAACGCAGGTTTTTAGCTGTTCTTTTTCTTCCTGCTGTTTTAGAACAGGATACATCTTTTTTAGAAAGTTTGTGTAAAACTGGAGTTTAGTTCCCGGATGCTTCTCCTCAAGCTGTGAAAGTATCTCCTTGTACTCAATTGATGAAGCCCCTTCAGAAAATGGGCATTCATACTCAATATACTCAACACCATTAAAAAATGCGTAAAGTGCTGACTCTTTTTCTGTGATCTTGCACAGGGGCTTTACCTTCCTAATAAATCCTCCCTCCTCTTTCAAAACTGGGTACTGTCTTTTTAGATAATTAACATCCCAGTGGAGGGTATTCCCGAATAAAACTGCAGCCTCGTCATCAAGGTTGTGTCCTGTGGCTATTATGTTATAACCTAACTTTTTTGCATATCTGTTCATGTAGTATCTTTTTACAGTTCCGCAGGCTGAACAGGCTGGCCTGTTTGTTGCTTTATCTATCTGGGGTATAGGTGCTATCTCATCTTTAAGTGAAACGATATGAAGGGGTCTTCCCACTTTTTTTGCAAAATCAAGTGAAAGCCTTTTGCTGTCCTGTGAATAATCATCAATCCCAAGGTCTATATAAAATCCATCTGCATCATATCCAAGCTTTACAAGGGCGTTCCACAGGGACAGGCTGTCCTTACCTCCAGAAACAGCCACAAGTATTCTGTCTTTTTTAGAGAACATTCTGAACTCTTTTACTGTCTTTTCAACCCTTTTCTCAAACCAGTCAACAAAATGTTTTTTACACAGGGCAAGCCTGTGTTGTGGAAGGAAAACAACAGCTTTATCCTTCTGACCTTTTGCCTTACAGACGGTGCATCTTGTCCCTTTTTTCAGCTTTTGCATTGCATCTCCAGAAATAGTTTTAATAAAGAGGTTAAATAAATATACCTGGGTTGGTTTTTTTCAAGTGATTAACCTCCAGAAATCGCATTGATTACCTTTATATCGTCTTCGGGATTGATCTGTTCGTCTTCCTGTGCAAGTTCGCCATTTTTTACAACAAAAGCATACTCAGCAGATAAACCAAGAGCTTTTAGAATATCAATGGCTTTTACTTTTTCTTTATTTATTTTTAGAATCTGCTCTTTTCCTCTATATTTAATCTTTATCTCCATTTTTCCCTCTTAAATT
>JALTAS010000197.1 GCA_027058925.1 Persephonella sp. | reverse complement strand
TGCTAAAATACTTGAAAAACTGAATGCTCTTGAAGGAAAAATTTCCCAGATGGAACAGATGCATAAAACGGAACATCCAAAAATCGTTGGAAGAATTGAAGATCTTGAAACAAGAATCGGCAACATGGAATCTGAGCATGCAGATATAAAAAACCAGATAAAAGCTGTTGATGAAAAAGCTGAAAAAAATGCTGCTGCTATAAGAGGTCTTGAAGACAGATTAGGAGCTCTTGAGGCAAAACTCAACAGACTTTCTGAGAATATTGAGAGGGTTATGAAAAAATCTTTAGCAAAATAATCAATTGAGGGGAAAAGCAAATCCCCTCTTTTCTCTGTTGTAAAAATCGATCAGGTAAGGGGTTACACTAACCCCTCTTTCTTTCAAAAGGGAATTTATAGCCTCTTTATCCTTATCTTTCAGCTCAAATATCTCCACATATACTTTGTTGTTTTTGAATATTTTGTATCTTTTTTCTGTTATAACAACCTTTGTTCCTTTCTGGACAATATCAAAAAGTCTTACAACATCTTTATTATACATTCTTATACAGCCGTGACTCACCTGCATACCTATTCCAAACCTTTTACTTGTCCCGTGAAGAAGGTAATCTGTGTAGCCCAGTCTCATAGCCCTTACCCCAAGTGGATTATCAGGTCCCGGAGGAACAACAGGAGGTAGAGAAGGATCCTCCTCTCTTATAGATTTTGGAACAACCCATTCCGGGTTTTCTTTCTTTTGTGTTATTCTAAACTCCCCTATAGGAGACTTTGCATTGTCTGTTCCTATACCCACCGGAAATGTTATCACATACGGATCTCCATCTATTATGAGAGGGTAATAAAGCCTCTTTTCTGAAAGATTTATATAAATAGTTCCAAACTCAAAATCCTGATGTGGAAGCAGTCTTCTACTCGGAATAAAAACAGCTTCCCCCTTTAATATATCAAAAGGATCAATATGTGGATTTGATATCTTCAGCTCATCATATCCCATATCAAGCTTTTTTGCTATCTCAATAAGGGTAAGGTTTCTATCTGTGATAAAAATACTGTTCTCACCTATAATATTTCCTTCTCTGAGCCTGAATATGTTAATCATCGGATCAAATTTAGAAAACTCACCTTTTAATCTCCACAGATGCTTATTGCTGTCTATAAGGTATCTTCCCTTTTTTCTTATTATTTTTAATCTTTTCCACTCTTTTTTTCTTATAAAAAGATTATTTGAATAAATAAAAAGCTTTCTCCTTGTATCTATAGAAATATCATCAGAACCTACATACCTTATAAAAAGATCAAAAAGCTTTTTTGTTTGACCCAGTTTGTAATAAGAAATACCAAGAAGAAGAACTATTTCATCCAGCTTTTTTAGGTCTTCACTATTTTTATCAAGAAAAAGCTCTCCATTTTTGACAGCCTGTCTGTAAACCCCTTCATTAAAAAGTTTTAACGCAAGGTTATAATATTTTTCAGATTTTTCAGACTCTACCTCTTTGATAGCTTCATCAAGAAGTTTATCTATATCGTATGGATAAGCAAAAGAAAAAATAAGAAAAACTGATAAAATAAGTCTGTACATACATTAATTTTAACACGGAGAAAATGTGGAAAAGGTCTTTTTAGGCATAGGCTCAAATGTTGGAGAAAGGATAATATACATAAAAAAGGCTGTCAATCTGCTTTCAGATATACTGACAGACATGGAAATAGCCCCATTATACATATCAAAGGCTGTAGGTTTTGAAGATCAGCCTGATTTTATTAATACTGTTGTTTCAGGTTATACAGATCTTTATCCTGACGATCTTTTAAAAAGGATAAAAGATATTGAAAAAGAAGTTGGAAGAATAAAAAGATTTAGATGGGGACCAAGGGAGATAGATATAGATATCCTTTTTTACGGAAATCTCTTGGTTGAAAAAAATGAGCTTATAATCCCCCACCCAAGAATTCAGGAAAGGGATTTTGTTCTAAAACCTCTATCAGATTTAGATCCAGACTTTATCCACCCTGTTTTTAAGAAAACCGTAAAAGAGCTTCTTCTTAATCTTAAAGAGAAAAGTATAATCTCAAGCCTCCAGT
>JALTAS010000196.1:2023-8221 GCA_027058925.1 Persephonella sp. | reverse complement strand
TAATTTCTTTCACCGTATTTTCACAAGGCGATTGTAGTATTAGATTAATAACCAATAATACCATTGGAGGATTTTTAAATGAAAAGGTTTGTTTATATGCTCCTTCCTTTACTTTTTGTTCTTAATTTGTCTTACGGAACATCTTTGATGCAGCAGATTGAGGAAGAAAGGATAAAGCTCGTTGAGAAAGTTTCCCCTGGAGTTGCGACAATCTTTACTATAAAAGAGGTAAAAGTTGTTAACCCTTTTGCAGGAAGCCCCTTTGGTGACTTTTTTGGTGTTCCGAATGTACCTGAGTTCAAAGAAAGACAGGAAGGGCTTGGATCGGGATTTATTGTGAAAGTTGATCACGAAAAAAAGCTCGTTTATCTTCTGACAAACAATCATGTTGTTGAGAATGCCCAGAACATAAAGGTTCAGTTTAAGAATGATGTTGTGATTGATGCCAAGATCATAGGAACAGATAAGATGAGCGATGTGGCTGTTATCGCTGTTCCTTTTAAAGAAGGAATAGAAAAATTTGCTGAAAAACATAAGCTACAGTTAGGAGATTCAGACAGGTTAAAGCCGGGAACAACGGTAATCGCTATTGGAAGTCCTCTCGGTTTAACAGGAACTGTAACCATGGGTATCGTTTCTGCCCTTGACAGGGAAATGCCCGGGCATCCTGGAGAGGGTTTTATACAGACAGATGCAGCTATAAATCCGGGAAACTCTGGAGGACCGCTGATAAACCTTAAAGGTGAGGTTGTTGGTATAAACACGGCTATTATAATGGGAGCGCAGGGTCTTGGCTTTGCAGTCCCTATTAATCAGGCAAAATGGGTTATGGATCAGATCCTAAAATACGGTAAAGTCAAAAGAAGTAAAATAGGTGTTGTTATACAGCCCCTGACTCCTGAGCTTGCAAAACATTTTGGCGTCAAAAAAGGTGTACTCGTTGCACAGGTAGTGAAGGGGGGACCTGCAGAAAAAGCAGGCATTAAATCTGGAGACATAATTATTGCAGTAAATGACAAACCTGTTTCAAAAATTTCCCAGCTCCAGAAATATGTAATGAGAAACCCTCCAGGAACAAAAATAAAAATTACAGTAATAAGGAACGGAAAGAAAAAAGATATATATGTCAAAACAGGATCCTGGGAAGGAGAGGAAGTCTCATCTGCAAATATGCAGGAAATGGAAGCAAAATACGGTATAATAGTAAAAGATATAACTCCTGATCTTGTTGAAAGATACAGAATTCCAAAAGTTCCTTATGGGGTTTTTGTTTTAGGTGTGAAATACGGATCTGTTGCTGAAGAAGCGGGAATAAGAACAGGAGATGTAATTCTCACAATTAACAGAAAACCTGTAAGATCAGCGCAGGACTTCTGGAAAGAGATCAGAAAAGCTGAGAAAAAAGGTAGAGATTCTGTTCTTCTATTCATCCAGAGAGGCGGATCTAAAATATTTACAGTTATGCCTATACTAAAAACTAAAAAATAAAAATAAGCCCCCTTTTGGGGGCTTTTTAATAAGGATTATGATCGGAATATATGGTGGAAGTTTTGATCCTGTTCATATAGGGCATTTAAGAATAGCTGAGGATGTAAGGGAGTTTTATAATCTTCAAAAAATAATTTTTATTCCCGCATACCATTCCCCATTGAAACCTGAAAGCAGAGCCTCAGCTGAGGACAGAATACATATGATTGAAATATCAATAAAAAACAATCCCTTTTTCAGCGTAGATGATATAGAGATAAAAAGAAAAGGAAAATCCTACACCATTGAAACAATAAAAGAGTACAGGAAGAAAGGATTATCTCCTATTTTTATAGTGGGAACTGATGCTTTTTTGACTCTTCACAAATGGAAAAACCCTGAAGAACTTTCAAGATTAACATCTTTTATAGTCTTAGGAAGAGGAAAAGATAGATATGAAGATGTAAGGGATTATCTGAAAGAGAATTTTCCTTATATGGATATCAGGACTGATAACAGTATCTCAAAAAAAGAAGGCTCTGTTTATTTTTTTAGTAAAAGGAGGATAGACATATCATCAACAGAGATAAGAGAAAGGATAAAAACAAACAGATCAATAAAATATCTTGTACTTCCTGAAGTTGAAGAATATATTTTTAATAAAAAACTGTACAGAGGCTGAAGATGAGCATAGGTTTTGAGGTTCAGGAGGACAAAAAAACAGAGATAGGTATCCCTGCGAAGGTAATAGTTTATGATGATGACTGGCATACTTTTGATGAGGTTATATACCAGCTTATAAAGGCATTAAAATGTGATCTTTCAACAGCAGAAGCTTTAACATGGGAGATACACACTAAAGGAAAAGCTGTTGTTTTTGAGGGAGATCTTGAAGAGGCTCTTTATGTCCAGAATGTTCTTGAAGAGATAGATCTATCTGTTGAAGTTGTTATTTAAAAAAGCCCCCGAAGGGGCAGATCATCAGTGTACCTTTTTAACAAGTTTGTTAAAGTGAAGTCCTAATACAATAAACCTGAAAAGCTGAACAAACAGGTTTTTTCTGTATCTCCACATTTTTTCCATCATGTCTCTTTTTGTAGCCATATCTTAACCCTCCTGATTTTTTAAGGAATAAGTTTCCATCCTGGTTTTGCCTGCAGTTTATAAAGGAATGCATGGTGTAAGAACCATTTGAACCATGCTCCTGCGAGACCTATCTCAGCAACGCAGTTATCCAGATCCCTTCCGTATTCAGGATAAGCTGCTCTGTTTCTTGCAACAGGATATATAGCTATTGTTACAGCTTCACCAGAAAGCAGATGGTGTTTTAGTGATGCAACACAGAGTCCTGGTGTTTCTGCCATTGAAGCTGTGTGGGAAGGTTCTCTGCCCTCAATCATATCAACAATGTTAAGAGCTGCTGCTTTTCCTGAAAGTTCTGCTGTATATCCAGTTCTTGGTGGAGCTGGTGCTATAGGTGATCCATCTGGAGCCTGCTGTGGTTTTGACAGAGGTCCTGGAGGTGCAAAAGCTATACCTGCTGCAAATACATTTTTGTATGTTGGGTTCTGGTATGTTCTTGGCCAGTCTGGACCATCAAGTTCAGCATAAGGTTTTCCATAAACAGCATCAACCTTAACGAATCCTGCAGGATTACATATCTTATCAGTTATATCATTTCCGTCTTTATCTATCCATTTTATAGGCTGAGCTTTAAACTGTGGTATCAACATAGCAAAATCGTACTCTATCTCATTTTCATTTCCATCAAGATCTATTGTGTAAATCTTGCTTTCGTCAACCTGTTTTACATGAGATCTTATCTGCCACTTTATTCCGTACTTTTCAAAAAGAAACTGTACCATATCCTCTGAGGTGAAGATCTGCCCTCCGTATTTCATCTCAAGACCATCAATACCAAAATCACCTAACGCAGGTTCATTTGAAAGCCAGAGTATCTCAGCTCTGTCTCTTAAACCTCTATCAACAAGATCATTGTGAACATTTGAGATATACTCAAACGCAGCACCCTGACATGTGGCAGCTCCATGACCTGTTCCTATAACTATTTTTACCTTCTCTCCCTTTTCCATTCTGCTGACAAGCTCAAGGTAAGCTGAAGCTGCTTTTGTTGCGTGGGGAGGTGTACAGATTGATTGGGTATAACCTTTGTCAGGTCCAAGCCCGGGAGTTCCTTCAAAATTAAGGTAAGGACCTGTTGCCATGATGATGTAATCATAGTTAACCTGTTGTGTTCCACCGTCAGGTTTTTCAACGACAACATACTTATCATCAGGATGAACTTCTGTAACTGCTCCATGGACAAAATTGATCCCAACCTTGTCGTAAACCGGTTTTAGATCAAACTGAACATCTTCTGCCGCCATTTGGCCTACGCCAACCCACACAAGAGAAGGTATGTAGGTGAACTTTGGAACGCGGCTTATTACTGTGATTTCATGATTGCCCTTTCCTTTCAGGGCATCTGCTAAGATCAAAGCGGCATAATGTCCTGCAAATCCTGCCCCTACGACCACTACCTTCGCCATAATAATTCCTCCATTTTAATATTAAGTTTATAAAATAGATTATAAACTTATTCCATAATTATTTAAATTGATTCATGTTAATATGGTAATATTTTTATATTTAGTTAACAATAACTAACCAAGCAGTCTGTTAATCAATCCCTTAACTTTGTCCTTCCTGCCTAATCTCTCAGCTATATCTATTAGATTTTTCAATATGTCTTCATCTAATGGATTCATGGTGAGGGCTTTATAAAAAAATCTGTAAGAGTTTTCAAGTTCCCCTTTTAATGCATAAATAACACCAAGGATGTTATAAATGGGTGCTCCACTGTATATTGAAACAATATCATTTATAGATACAAGTATATCTCCTGCTTTTCCTTCCTCAACAGCTTTTTCAAGTTTTAAAACAAGTTCTTTAAACTGTTTTATTCTCTGGGACACTTCATCAACCTCCTTCTGTGACAAACCTTGTTTCTTTGTTGTTAGCTCAAGTGCCTTATCAAACAAACCCATCTGAACAAGAGTGTTTATCAGTTTTTTTAGTGAGATCTGGTTGTGGTAAGAAAGCAATGACTTTCTGTAATAGTCAGAAGCGTTGTATAGATCGTAATAATTATAAAGTTTATCACCAATAATCGTGTAAGCAGTACCAAATGCTAATTTTTCATTTTTATCCCAGCTTAAAGAAGGAAAGATCTCTTTCTTCCAGTCATATATACCGAGTATATCTCTCAATGTTTTGCTTCTGTAAGATGTATCAATAAAACTTTCTGTTATTCTGTTTGTTACAAAACTCAGATCGGAGTTTTTCAGTTTAAGGTTTTTTAGATTTTTGTATATGAAATCATAAAATTCGTAATCCTCAAAATTTTCATCAAACATTCCAAGCTTTAGAAACATTTCCTTTTTTGTTATAACTCCCCATTCCGGCAGGTAATTTTCAAGTGTTAAAGACTGAATCAGACTTTTCTCATTACTGTACCAGTCTGTAAATGTTTTTACATCTTCCTCTTTTCCTATTATCAGAATTTCGTTAGGATATATAATGTCAGCATCTGGAAAATCTTCTACAACTTCTACAAGCTCTTCAACGGTTGAATCTTCAAGCTCTGTATTTTCTGAAAGCCACAGTATATAATCACCTTTTGATATTTTTATCATCTTATTTTTTATTTCTGATTTATTTTCTGTTTCTGCATTTATAACTTCTACAGGTATATCTGTTTCTAAAGGAAAATCCGTAGTCGTAATTATCTGATCAATATCTGAAAGATCATTTTCTAACAGTGTTTCAACTGTTTTCCTTATATTTTTTCCTATTATACAGACTGTGATCATCCTTAACCTCCTTTATTGGAAAATATTTTTTAGGTCCGGAATACCTTTTTCTTCTGATATTTTGTTAAGAAGAAGGTTTATATACTCTCTCTTTCTTGGGTAAGAAAAAGACAGCCTGAAAATTTCTTCTATATCTTCTGTGTTCCCTTCTTTTTTTACCAGTTTTTTCTGATCCAATAACTTTTCAAGATCTTTCTTTCTTCCCTTTTCTCCTTTATAAAAATCATAAATTCCAAGTATTAGGGCTTTAAGGGTTTTTTTGGATGCATAGTTTCCGGTATAAACATCTTTTATCAGTTTTGCAGGCATACTGTAATCTTTTATTCTTAATTTTTTTGTCAGTAAAAGGGCGTTCCTGACAGCATAATAAACGGTGAAGGGATTTTTTAAAAACTCACCTGTTGATGATCCTCCTTTGTGGTATATGTGGGTAAAAGGTGTGTACAAAACCCTTATTTTTTTATCAATCAATTTTTTAAAGAATAGATTGTCCTCAAAATAAAGGAAAAAGTCCTCATCAAATAAACCTGTGGTCTCAAATACATCTGACCTTATCAAAATGTTTGCCCCTGTTAAAAAGATCGGTTTTTTAATAATATCCTCTCTATCTTCCATAAGATCATATCTTGGTGTTTCACCTGCATACTGAACCTTATCTTTTTGATGGTAATCCTTTATCTTGCAGGTAACAGCAGGACTGTCGTACCTTACTGAAACCTCTAACATGTGGGATAAAGTATCTTTCTGGACGACAGTATCGTTATTCAAAATCCATATATAATCTGAACCATTTTCTTTTCCTATTTTTATTCCTATATTATTTCCATAGCTGAAGCCTTTATTTTCTTCAGCCTCAATT
>JALTAS010000196.1:0-2013 GCA_027058925.1 Persephonella sp. | reverse complement strand
TCAATTATTAATACATCTTTCTTAAACTGAAGTTTTTCTCTGTCTTTTTCTTTTTTTATTTCTGGGTTTACACCTCTGATTTTGAGTGCATCAGCTAATTTTTTTGTCTGAAGCTGATCCTCTGAGTTATCAATAACAATTATGCTAATACTGCTGTGATCCTGTCCTATCAATGAAAGCACGCATTCTGCAGTATCCTCAGGATTTTTGTAGTTTACAAGCACAACACTGACTTTAGTATCTTTTGTATTAATATCATCTAATAAAGGTTTTTTTCCTCCAATCTTGAACATATATCTGTACTTCTCACCTTTTGGTATAAACCAGTCTATTCCCCAAAGTTCTGATGGATGGGGAACATTCCCATACCCGTAGTAGTTGATCAGTTTATCGGCAAGTTTATTTGTGCTTTCCTGAACAAGCTTTTCTGTTTTTGATTTTTTTTCTGTTTTAAAAGATACCTGCCCTTCATGGTAAATAAATGTATCAGCCGCTATCTTAAGTTTGTAACCATTCTCCCTTAATCTCCATGATATCTCAAGATCGTCATTTCCCAAGAAAAGATCTTCATCTAAGTAACCTACTTTTTCAAGAATATCCCTTCTTAAGGCCATACAGAATCCTACCAGAATTTTTGTATATCTGTATCTACCATTTCCTATACATTTGATAAGATTGTATTTCTCTTCATATGAAAAGTCAGACAAAAGATAAGTGTTGTAGTATGAGGATATATGCTGAAGGGGAATGGAATAAGTAGTTATCGGACCTACAGCACCTATTTTATTGTTTGAGAAATGCTTTGTCAGGTTGTTTATCCAGTCTCCAAAAACAACTGTATCAGGATTTAGAAGAATAATGTAAGGATTTTTTGAATTCTTTATTCCAAGATTTGATCCTTTTGTGAAGCCTAAATTTTCAGGACTGAATATAACCTTTATATTATTTGATCTGTATTTTTCAAGTATCTCCCTTGTTCTGTCTTTAGAAGCATTATCCACAATTATAAGCTCATCTTCAGGTTCCATCGTTTTTTTAACAGACTCTAAAAATGGGATCAATGTTTTTTCTGAATTGTATGTTACTGTTATTATACTGACTGGTTTTCTTTTATTATTTATAAATTTTTCTCTTCTTTTGAGAGTTTCCTGCAGAATGTTTAATATTTCTTTCTTTTTATTCAGCTCATTTTTAATCTCAAAAAAATTGATTGCTGATACCAGATTTTTTGTGTAAATGCTTATCTGCTTCAGCTTTTCTCTTTTTGTTAGAGAAAACATACTGTTTATTTCTTCTCCAAAAACAAACTCAAATAACTCTTTCTGTCCTATTAAATGTATCTCTGGATTTAGCTGATCCTGTGTTTCTGTTATGCGGAAATAAATTAGTGGTTTTGAGATGTAAACCCCTTTTCCTTTGTGCAGTAAAAAAAGCCATGTAAGCCAGTCGCTGTTTGCTCTAAACTCAAGGTTTCTAAGTTTAAAAAGTTCAAAATTAATATCTTTTTTCCTGAAAAGTACAGCTGAGAACTCTCCTATGTAATTTTTTAGTTCTATTAATGTCTTTTTTGCAAGCGCTTTTCCTTCAGCTATCGTGGTTTTTTTATACGGTTTTTTCAAAGAAGGAATTTTAGCTTTGATTATATTTAAGTTTTCATCAACAGGAAGTCTGCTTGAGGTAATTAGCTTAACATCTGGATATTTATCTAAATAGTAAGACTGTATCTCTAAAGCCTCTGGAAGAAGAATATCATCATCAGCAAGCCATTTTATATAATCGCCTGAAGCAAGATTAAACAGATTTTTATAATTACCTGCTGCTCCAAGTCTTTTTTTATTTTTTATGTACGTAATAAATGGATATTTTTTTAAAAGATCTTCTACGGCTTTATAATTATCGTAGTTTTCTGTATTGTCGTCCCCTATAATAACCTCATCAGGAAGTCTTGTTTGTTTTAGAACACTTTCAAGAGCCTGTCTTAAAAAATGTGGCCTATTGTAAGTTGGTATCAAA
>JALTAS010000195.1 GCA_027058925.1 Persephonella sp. | reverse complement strand
CAGTTTTTCCGCATATATGGTATCTTTTACAGCTGTCGCCGAGTATTTTTCTCTTTTTATCTTTTACAGAGAGTATGATCAGACAGGTTTTTTAAATTTTCTTCTTAATGCTGTCGCCTTTGTGTTCATAACAACAGCAGGTGTGAAACTGAAACAGCAAATAGAAAAACAGCAAAAATACATAAAAAAACTTGAGGAAGAAAAAAGGGTGTCAGAGGTATACAAAAGGCTGTACAGGATAAGTGCAGAGCTTGCTCATGAGATAAGAAATCCCCTTGCTTCAATAAAGGCAGCAGCAGAGCTAATTGCAGAAGGTAACCCAAATCCTAAACTCCTTAATATGATAAAAGAAGAGTCTGAGAGGCTTAATAAACTTTTGTCCGATTTTCTTCTACTTTCAAGGCCAAAAGAAAGTGAAAAGGTTGTAGTTAATATTAAGGACATACTTTTGAGGATAAAGGAGCTCTACGGTAAAAACAAAAAAATATCCCTTAATATTTCAGGTAATCCAGAGCTGTTTATAAGCGAGAAAGGATTTGAATCAGCAGTATCAAACATAGTTAAAAATGCTGTTGAATGGAGCAAAGAAAAAGTAGTAATCAGTGTTTACACTATGAACGATAAACTTTTTATAGAGGTTGAGGATGATGGTGAAGGTATAAAAGAGGAAGATAAGGAGAGAATATTTGAGCCTTTTTTTACGAAAAGCTCTTCAGGAACTGGCCTTGGTCTTGCGATAGCAAAGAGGGTTGTAATAGAGAATGGGGGCAATATATTTGTTGAGGACAGCCATTTAGGAGGTGCAAAATTTGTTCTCACATTTCCTTTAGGGAGGGAAGATGAAAGCGATAATAGTAGATGATGAGATAAATATTCAGGAGATCATGTCAATACTCCTTGAAGATTTTGATTTTAAGGTAGATAGAGCCTCAAATAAAAGAGAAGCTGAAAAGCTTATATCCCAAAACTATTACGATCTTGCCCTACTTGACCTCAGGCTGCCAGATGGATCAGGAATTGACATACTGAAAAAGCTAAAAGAAAAAAACCCAAAAACTGAAGCTGTAATAATAACAGCTTTCGCATCATCAGACACAGCAGTTGAAGCAATTAAATTAGGTGCTTATGACTACATATCAAAACCTTTTGAACTTAATGAACTGAGACTTCTTATAAGAAACGTAAAAAACAAACTTGAGCTTGAGAAAAAACTTGCTGAGAAGAAAGACAGCAAGTTTGAAGGTCTTATAGGAAAATCTCCGGCTATTCAGCTTGTTAAGGAAACTATAGAAAAGGTAGCATCTTACGACATAAATGTTTTAATAATTGGAGAAAGTGGAACAGGGAAAGATCTTGTTGCAAGAACTATACACAGGCTGAGTCACAGGGCAGATAAACCCTTTGTGGCTATTAACTGTGCATCCCTTCCTGCAGAACTCCTTGAGTCTGAGCTTTTTGGATATAAGAAGGGCGCTTTTACAGGAGCAACATCAGATAAAAAAGGGCTTATTGAAGAAGCAAACGGTGGAACGCTTTTTCTTGATGAGATCGGCGAGATGCCTATGCAGCTTCAGGCAAAACTTCTCAGATTTATTGAAACAAAAAAGATCAGACCTCTTGGAAGTGTTAAAGAGGTTGATGTTGATGTGAGAATAATATCTGCAACTAACAAAAATCTGGAAGAGGAAATAGAAAAAGGCAATTTCAGGGAGGATCTGTACTACAGGTTGTCAACAATAACTATAAGGATGCCGTCTCTAAAAGAAAGAAGAGAAGACATTCCTCTGATTGTTGAGAGTATATTAAAAGAGTTAAAGGAAAAATACGGTAAGGACATTCAGGGAATTTCACCAGAATTTTTAGACTATCTTATGCAGTATGATTACAAAGGAAATATAAGAGAGCTAAAAAACATACTTGAAAAAGCTGTGATCCTTTCTGAAGGTAAAGAGCTTACACTTCCAAGATACGAATCAAAAAGCATAAACTCTGTTTATATCGATGATCCTGAAGAATCCTTTACTGTAAAAACATTTCCTGAAGAAGGAATAGATCTAAAAAAAGTTCTGTCAAATATAGAAAAATCGTTGATAGAGAAAGCTATGGAAAAG
>JALTAS010000194.1 GCA_027058925.1 Persephonella sp. | reverse complement strand
AAAAAGGTTGAGATACTCCTTAAAAAAGATCTCACAGTTCATCAGATAGTTGTGTGGGATAAAGAAGGGAACAGAATGGAAATAAGCTTTTATGATTTTAAATATAGTAAAAAACCTCTAAATCTGTATATTAATATCCCAAAAGATGTGGAGATAATATACTATTAGGGGCTTTAGCGATGAATGTTGGCAGGGTTATATTTTTCTCAATCTTGTTTTTTACACTTTTTACATTCCTTTCTTTTTTCTTTATGCAAAAAAAATATGCTGTTTCACTTGCTATAATTGATACATCTGTTGTTATTTTTGCATTTCTTGTGTGGCTGAATGATAAATATTTTCATGAAAGGTTAGGACAGAGGGTTTTTTCCATATCAGACATAAAGTTTATTGATGATGTTGTTGTTCGGCAGATGAACATGCATGGTATTACAGAAGTTGTAAAAAAAGAAAACATTATTGAGTTTTACAAAAAAGGGCACAAAACAGGAGAGGTCAGATTCAGAACAGATGAAAAAGGAAATCCTGTCATTATTGACGGTAAATATATAATAGAGATAGAAGCTCCCGAGTACATACTCCATAACATAGACCATGAAACATGGAGCATTATAGGGAAAAGATGAAGCTTCAGCATACAGAAAAGACAAGTATAGAGGAGATTGTAAAACAGCTTGAAGCAGAAGGGTACACTAATATCTTCACATGGTGCGATGAAGCAGGTTCATTTTATGACTGGCACACCCACCCATATCAGGAAGTAAGATGGGTTTATAAAGGAGAAATCCTGATGGGAACAGAAGAAGGAGAGTTTATTCTAAAGGCTGGTGACAGGATTGATCTTCCACCAGGAACAAGGCACTGGGCAAAAACAGAAACAGGCGTCTGTTATGTATGCGGAAGTAAAAAGTAGGAGGTTAAAATGACAAAAGAGGAAAAACAGAAAATAGATGAGCTTGTTATGAAAACCTTTACCCTTGCTTATGAGCTTGGAACAAACCTTGATGAGCTTCACAAACAGTTTAGACAGCTCAGGTTTAGCACAAAAGACAGGGATCTTGAGGCTGCAATTGTTAACCTTGAACATGCATTTTTTATGACAGCCCAGTCTATAAACATACTGAAAGAACAATGGATAAGCTTCCTGATGTTGAAACACCACTGATGCTTGTTGAACAGGTTGAGAACTTTAAGGAGAATGTTTTCTGGGTAAAGATAAGAAACCTTTGGAGTTTAATAGGTAAAATTCCTCCATTAAAACCCTCTGAAGGTGATATCGTTCTTTTCAGGGAAAAAGGTCAGTGGGGTCTGTTTAAGTATATGGGAGAAGAAGAAGAAAAGGTTATTCTGAGGGACGGCAAAGATGAGAGGACGACAAAAGTTCCAAAAGATGTTGTTGAGGCTCTTGAGCTTTTTGGAAAGGTTATGAGGGTTCAGGAAAAGGTATGATGAGGTTTTTTCTAATTCTTGTTGTTTTTGCTTTTATAGGTTTTTCCTGTCAGAAAGAAGAGAAAGCAGAAAAAAAGGATATATATAAGTACATACTTGTTGATAAAAACTCAAATCCTATACCTCTACCTGAAGATAAACTGATAGTTGTTAATTTTCTGGCTTATTCCTGCAGTTCATGTATGAGAGAACTTCCAGTTATAAAAAAGGTTTTGAGGGAAAAAGATTTCAAAGAAAAATTCAGGTTTATAGGCATAGTTATTGATTCTGATAAGGGAGATTTTTCTGATCCAGATTTCCCTATTTATCCTGGACACAAACAGAATTTTGTCAGGTTTCCAGTTCCAGGAACGCCAACAACATACATAATAACCCCTAAAGGTAGAAAGCTTGTGATAATCTACGGGGCTGTAACAGAGGAAAACTTAAGGAAATTTTTAAAACAGGCTATTGAAAAGGCAAAAAAATTATCAGCCAAAAAGGGTTAAAATTCTGGCTTATATTCTTCTTCCCACCATGGATTAAATCTGTAAAGAATTTCTTCCATCATTAAGACCCAGTTTTTGAATTAATATACGATGCCATCGTATAGTTTTCAAGTTTTTTATACGATGCTGTCGTATAGGAAAATAAACCTTAGAAATCTTTGAAAAATATTATAATTTATACTCCACAACAAAATTTATGGGGTGGTATATGAG